>NZ_JALAYA010000041.1:0-49130 GCF_026796395.1 Bacillus sp. T17B1 | reverse complement strand
CTGAGCCAGGATCAAACTCTCCATGAAGTAATGGAGCGCAGATTAAGTTTGCCACATACTGTGACAACATCTGCATGACCTGCATTGTGCAGGCCCCTGACTACGCACATCTCTGTGCGAATTTATAAAAATGAATTAACAGGTACGTTTTGTCTTGTTTAGTTTTCAAAGATCATTTTGTCGCTTCTCAATGAAGCAGCTTTAATAATATAACATTCATCTTCTTTCTTGTCAACAAATTTTTTTAAATTGTTTTATGAAGCTTCTTGTTTTGTCTGCTGTTCATCAGCGACGTTTAATAATATAACATCTGTATTTATTTATTGCAATAGTTTTTTTGAAAAAAGTTCTATAAAACAAATAAACTATAAACCTCGTATTTCATCTATCTCGTATTTATCTTATATCTATAATAAAAAGAACATATACAACAGTAATGTGATCTTGTTGTTTTTTTCTTTTTCTTGTATAGTAGAAACGAATTAAATATAGATGACCACAAGGGGAGCATTAAAGCTGAGAGTGAGCGGTTTCGTTCTGACCCTTTGAACCTGTTAGTTAACGCTGGCGTAGGGATGTGGCAAAGTCAAATGAATTGCAGCTCGTAAAGCAGTGCGTGGAACTTTTCTCATCCTTCCGCGTGCTGCTTTTTTGTTGTCCTTTTGGATTGTCTATCCATGGAAGGGGATTTTTATGAATCAATCTAAGCAACTGGTTCGCCTTATTGAAATAGCAATTATGACTGCGGCTGCTGTTATTTTAGACATCGTCTCAGGAATGTTTCTTAGGATGCCTCAAGGAGGCTCGGTCTCCATCATGATGATTCCAATCTTTTTGATCTCATTTCGTTGGGGTGTTAAAGCAGGCCTTACTACCGGCCTGCTGACAGGTCTGGTTCAAATCGCAATCGGAAACTTATTCGCACAACATCCTATACAGCTATTGTTAGATTACATTGTCGCGTTCGCAGCTATCGGAATTAGCGGATGTTTCGCTTCTTCTGTCCGTAAAGCCGCTGTATCCAAAACAAAAGGGAAATTAATTATTTCAGTGGTCAGCGCAGTTTTGATCGGCAGTTTCCTGCGCTATGCCGCGCATGTCATTTCAGGGGCAGTGTTTTTCGGCAGCTACGCTCCAAAGGGAACACCGGTATGGATTTATTCCTTAACTTATAATGCTACTTATATGGTTCCTTCATTCATCATTTGCGCCATTGTCCTTTGTTTATTATTTATGACAGCACCCCGTTTGCTCAAAACTGACAAAGCTTAACGTGACAACCCCCATATGCTGGGGGTTGTCTTTTGTTATCTGTTAAGAGTTGTTTTCAAAGCAGAAAGATCTGGCCAGCCAAACCCTACTTCCTTCAGCCTTTCTCCCGCGATTTCAAAGCTGTCCTCCGCTATTCTTTCGGGTGAAAAGGCCTGATAAAATGTAATCGAAGGGTTCTTCTCAATTCCCCAAACAAACATACTCGAAAATCCTTGATGAAGCAAAAACTCCACCCCTTTTGCTAAGAGCGCTTTGCCTGCACCTTGCCGCTGATGCTCCTCTAAAAGGTAAATAGCGTACAGCTCGCCGTCATAGCCTTCTTGATCAGAGCGAATAGGACCAAACGAAGCAAAGCCGAATATCTTATCTTTTTCATCCTGAGCCACAAATACACCTTTTAATGAACGACTTTTCCATTTGTCTTCAAATTCCATGTAGTTCAGACTGTTTAAGTATTCAGCCGGGACAACTCCGCGATATGTTGTCCTCCAGCTATCCACATGCACTTTTGCAATGTCCTTTATATCTTCTAACTTTGCTTCTCTGACAGTTACCATCTGGTTCTATCCTTTCCTTAGTCATTCTTCTAGTGTTTGGGTCTCTTTTGCTTCTTTTATTTCATTTGTTAATTCGTTAATGCTTTGTTTTACATTTCCTTTTCCTGAAAAGTTCTCAATTATTTCTTTTACGTCAATTCCCGAGGATGCTTTTAAGCTTTCTTGAAGGCTTGACATTAAGTTTGTCGCATAGCTGGTTACTTTGTTGGCGCCGCTAGATTCACCACTTCCCCCTGTATCAACAACAGTAATTTTATCAATATTTGAAAGCGGTGCTGCTGCTTGTTTCGCGTATTCCGGAAGCATTTTTACGATCATATCGAGTATCGCAGCCTGGCCGTACTGTTCAAAGGCAGCGGCAATTTTCTCTTTTGCTTCCGCTTCTGCAAGACCTTTTAGACGGATAACCTCTGCTTCTGTTTCCCCTTTTGCTTTTTCAGCTTCCGCTTTTGCTAGCCCGTCAATTCTGACTTTTTCAGCCTCAGCCTTCGCCATTGCTTCAATACTGTACTTCTTGGCATCGGCTTCCGCAAGCTGTTTGGCTTTCTCAGCTGCTGCGGACTGCTCGACTGAATAACGGTCTGCATCGGCTTTTTTCTTTACCTCTGAGTCATATTGTCGTTCACGGCGAAGAATTTCTTTTTCTTCTAGCTCGATTTGTTTTTGGCGTTCAATAATTTTAACCTGCATTTCCTGCTCTGTGACTTGCTGGCGCGCCCTAGCAGTCTCTAAATCATACGCCTGGTCGGCATTCGCTTTTGCCGTATCTTGCTCTCTGCGATATTCAGCCATTTTGAGCTGATTGATTTTTTCAGCCTCAGCGATTTCAGTCGCCCGTTCAAGTTCTGATTTTTTTGCATCTTTATCGGATTCTGCCCGCTTAATTCGGGTTTCTTTATCAGCCTCTGCTGTCGCGATATCAGCATCCCGTTTTACTTGAGCGATTCTCGGTTTCCCTAATGATTCAAGATAACCGTTTTTATCACGTACATCTTTAATGGTAAAGGAGACAATCACAAGCCCCATTTTTGCGAGATCCTGCGAAGCCACACGCTGTACCTCTTGAGAGAATTTTTCTCTGTTTTTATAGATTTCTTCAACTGTCATTGAGCCGAGAATGGAACGAAGGTGGCCTTCTAAAACCTCCCGCGCTTCCTGCTCACGGTCGTCTTTTGATTTCCCTAAAAATTGTTCGGCAGCTGTAGCGATTTCTCCTATAGAACCGCCGATTTTAATAATCGCAGTTCCATCGGCCATTACAGGCACGCCTTGTTCTGTATAGACTTCAGGTGTCGATACATCGAGTTTGCTTGATAATAGGCTTAGCGGCTCTGCCTGCTGGAAGACGGGAAGGACAAAGGTTCCTCCGCCGCGGACGATTTTAAGACGATTGCCCCCTTCATCTACATGAACATTTTTGTTGCCCAGATAGCTCCCCGTTACGATTAACGCTTCATCAGGCCCTGCCGTACGATACTTTGTGATAAACACGGCAATAAGTGCAATTAATAAAAATAATACAACTCCGATGACAATTATAATCGGCATTGTCATATCACATTCCTCCTTGGTTGTTTAAATAGGTTCATGCGGAGTGACTGAAAGAACTCCGTTGTTTACATCTACAATTAAAACAGCTGTACCGTAACTGATTTGCTCATTATCAAAGCTGACTGCTGACTTTGAGATGGTGCCGCCTATCCCTTCAATGACCACTTCACCAAACCCATCAACAGGAACAGCTGTAATGACTTTACCGACTCTTCCTCTTAGATCGTCTTCTTTATAAACCAATGATTCTTCTGCAGATGATAATGGTACCAGTACAAAGGTGTGAAGCAATACCACCAGCATGATTGAAAGGATACAAGATAAAAGGGCGATCAACAGGCTCGACAGGGGCAATATGAGCTCGCCTATATATCCGCCGGCTGAAAAACATGTAAAAAATGCGAGCATCAATGTCGGATTAAGAAAAGGAATGCCTTCTGACAGTCCTGCAAATACATCTCCGAAAAACAGAAATAACAGCGTAAGGCTGCCCGCAATAATAAGCGTGTAAAGATAAATTGTGTGTATAGGAACGCCAAATAACTCCAATTTTCTCATCCTTTCTTCATCAATGCATTGATGAACGGCCGCCGTTACCATTTATACGAGATACAGCAGAAAAGGTTTCAAAATTTTAAGATAAATAACCTATTTTGAAATGCTTGATAAATGATAATTGCTTATATATATGGTAATGTCATTTTAGGAGGAGATATGATGAGTATCTTTAATGAAGCCAGATTAGAAACGTGGAACGAAGTGAAAGGACTTTCTGACGAAAAGCTGAATCAAAAGCCCTCTGCTGGGGAATGGAGCATACGGGAAGTGCTTGACCATCTAAAAAAAATCGATATGGCTGCACAAAAAATGCTGAAGGAACGTGTAAAGGAAGCTCCTGTTAAAGAAGTTGAAGAAAAAAACCTTGAGGTAGCACAGGGTAGAAATAATAAACGGAAAGCTCCGAGTCATCTTGAGCCTGAACATGATTTCATTTCAGGAAGCCAAATGAAACGCGAACTTGATGTTGTGAGAGAGCAGCTGACTGCTGCAATTGCCTCTCTGAAAGAAGAAGATTTTGAAAGAGTGCTTCCTCATCCTGTGTTTCAAGAGTTGACTCTGAAACAGTGGATCGATTTTATCGGCCACCATGAAAAACGGCACCTCAGCCAGATTAAAGAAATTAAAGAGAGAATAGAAAGGGCCTGATTTGATCAGACCCTTTCTGCTTTTCGTGGTTTGGCTTTCCGCTGATAGGAATGAACTACTATTTCATCACCTGCGTAAACAGCTCCGGGCCTCTCAACAATGCAGACAATCCCTCTTATGCCCAGTGCGTGGCGGACAAAAGCCGGTGCCAGCTTCGGCTTGTCCGGATAATAAGACTGAATGACTTCTCCCGGCTGAATACACGGATCATTTTCTCCCTCACACAGCAAAGCGGCTCCGCTTGGAAAAATGAGCCGGCTTCCTTCTTTTAATGAAGTAAGATCGGGTATGCCGCTGACTGCCACATTCGCCCCGAGCCATTCCGGCAAAATGCTCGGCACTCCTATTTTTAAAGCAATTTCATCACATTCCTCTATTGAAACAATAGAAATTTGTCTTCGGTTGAAAATTTCAGTCCCTCTTGAAAACATCGGTTCTCTGGCCCCCGCTTTTTTGGTCAGGCCAAAATGCAAGTCGCCGGGGATGCCGCCATAATCAAAATCAAGCTTGTCCATTTGCTTTGTTATGAAGCTTTCTGTATCTGCGATATATACGCCTTCCGCTTTTGCGGCCATACGCTTCCACATCAGCAGCACCTTCCTTCTTCTCTAAAATTTCTATCTATGCTTCATTATCCAGAAAAATCCCGCTCTGTAAAGGAGCGGGACATGTAGTTATACCGTTTTAGGTGTAAGGTTAAAGCAGCGCTTGTAGATCCAATTATATGCTTTTTCATTTAAATCTCTAGGGTTTCCGAAGGTTTGCGGATCTTTCATCGCTTCTTTTGACAAACGTTCGATCATATCAGGTGATACTCCCTGCTCTTCTAAAGTCGGTACTTCTAAGTCTTCGACCAGGTCATACATCCAATTGACAGATGCTTTCGCAGCTTCTTCTGTTGTCATATTGCTTGTATCAATACCGAACGCTTTCGCAATACGTGCAAATTTCTCAGGGTAGCCCTTCCAGTTGTACTCCATGACAGGACCCATCATCGCAGCCACACATTGACCGTGAGCAACTGGGATAATACCGCCAAGCGTTTGGCTCATCGCATGAGCCGCGCCCGCTGATTCACTGCCGTAAGAGAGACCTGCAAGCATGGCAGCCTGCGCCATTCCATATCTTGCTTCCAGATCCTCTCCGTCAGCAAATGCTCTTTTAATGTAATGAGCGGCGTATTCAATCGCCATCAAGGCAACTGCATCCGTGATTGGCTGCGCAAATTTCATTGTATAGCACTCAATGGCATGAGCAAGCGCATCAATTCCCGTCATGGCTGTTACATGCGGAGGCATTGAAATATGAAGTTCAGGATCAATGATGGTCAGGTGCGCTGCAATCAGTGGACCGCCCGTGTTGAATTTAAATTCTCTTTCTTCATCTGTGATAACTGCCCATTGAGTTACTTCTGATCCAGTTCCAGCCGTTGTCGGAATTGTCGTAAGCGGAGGAATACGGTTTTCCAGCGGTTTTTTCCCATCTGCCGCTTCATAATCCAGCACGCTTCCTTCGTGAGTGGCTTCTACTCCGATTGCTTTTGCAGTATCCATGGAGCTTCCGCCTCCGACTGCCACCAAACCATTACAGTTCTCTTTTTTGTAAAGCTCAGACCCTTCATTCACCAGACGGACAGGCGGGTTTGGCTCTACTTTATTAAAGAGCACCACTTCAATGCCTGCATCTTTAAGTGATTCGATAACAGGATCTACGACGCCGGCTTTATAAATTCCTGGGTCTGTGACAAGGAGTGCCTTTGAAACGCCAAGCGAAGCAACTTCTTCACCCGTATTTTTGACGGCTCCGATTCCGTGCTTAATCACAGTCGGAATTTCAAATGTGTGGAATTTGTGCATGCTTTCTATCTTCATATTTAATGTCATCATTAACTCCCCCTCTTATGAATTGAACCAATTAACCGCTGCCGGTTTTGTATTGCGATATACATGTTTGACTTCCGTGTATTCTTCAAGACCTATTTTTCCAAGCTCTCGTCCGAACCCGGATTGCTTATAGCCACCCCATGGCGCCTGTGCAAAGTACGGATGGAAATCGTTAATCCAAACTGTTCCCATTCTCAAGCGGGATGCTACGCGTTCGCACTTTTCAATATCTTTAGACCATACCGCTCCGGCCAAGCCATAGATGGTATCATTCGCAAGCGCGATGACCTCTTCTTCAGAGCTGAAGGTTTCGACTGTCAATACAGGACCGAAAACCTCTTCCTGAACAATTCTCATATCAGATTTACAGTTTGAAAAAATAGTAGGTTCATAGAAAAAGCCATTTTGAAGCGCAGGGTCTTCGGGGCGTTTGCCGCCTGTCTCAAGCTTCGCGCCTTCTTCTATTCCGATCTCTACATATTTTTCTACCTTTGCCCTGTGCTCTGCAGAAATAAGCGGGCCGCTTTCTGTCTCTTCGTGAAAACCATTTCCGAGTTTTATGCGTTTTGCCCGTTTGACAAGCTCTGTTAAAAATTGATCGTGAATGGCATCTTCAACAAGCAAGCGGGAACCGGCGGAGCATACTTGGCCGGCATGGAAAAATACAGCGTTTAATGCCTGATCGACAGCAACTTCTAGATCTGCATCCTTGAAAACGATATTTGGATTCTTTCCGCCAAGTTCAAGCGCAATTTTTTTGACGTTTCCGCTTGCGGCCCGCATGATTTTTTTGCCTGTTTCGATTCCACCCGTAAACGAAATCAAATCGACGTCTTTGTTTACGGCAAGCTCGTCGCCCACTGTGGCTCCCGCCCCAAGCACAAGATTTGCGACACCTTCGGGAACGCCGGCCTCTTCCATTAGCTTGAAGACTTTGATCGTCGTTAGCGGTGTAATCTCACTCGGCTTCATGACAATCGTATTTCCTGCAGCCAGTGCAGGCGCGATTTTCCAACTCGCCTGCAGGAGCGGATAATTCCACGGAGTAATCTGGCCGCAAACCCCAATTGGCTCTCTGATAATTTTGCTTTCTGAATCAGGGATCGGAGATAAAATGATCTCTCCGCCATCTTTATCTGCCAATCCGGCGTAATATTGAAAAACATTGGCAATATCGTCCATATCCGCCTTGCTTTCTTCGAGTGTTTTTCCCGTATCAAGCGATTCAAGCTCAGCCAGCTCATCAAGGTCGCGTCTGATTAATTCCGCAATTTTCAGAACAATCTTCCCGCGTTCAAGCCCGGATAGAGATGACCATTCTCCTTTGTCAAATGCTCTTCGCGCGGCTGAAATTGCCTTGATGGCGTCCTCTCGCCCTCCTTCGCTTACGGTTGCAATTTCTTCTTGATTAAATGGATTGATAATGCTGCGGATCTGCTCTTCTTCGGCACTGATCCATTCTCCGTCAATATATAATGTTTGACTCATATAAGCCTCCTTGACGTAAATAAAGTTTGTTAAATAAAAATTTAATGTTTTTAACAACCTTAATCTAACATACGAATTTTAAACTGTCAAAGCCCCATTTTGATTTTCTTTTTGACATTTCTTTATGTTTCGTTAAGATAAAGAACATAAAGAAATAACTTAACGAATTTAATTTTCTAATGGAAAAGAGGGTCAGTATGGATGAAAATCCAGAATTTGCAACTATAGAACAGGCTCGGGATCTTGTTATCGACTCCATTGCTGAAACGATGGATCTTTACGGTATTACCCGCAGTGTCGGGATTTTATATGGGACGATGTATATGAGGGATGAGATGACACTTGACGAAATGCGTGAGGAATTGCAAATGAGCAAGCCAAGCATGAGCACAGGTGTCAAAAAGCTTCAGGATTTAAATGTAGTGAAAAAAACATTTCACCGGGGCATCCGCAAGCATACCTTTGTGGCTGAAAAAGATTTCTTCAAATTTTTCACAAATTTCTTTCCGCCTAAATGGGAACGCGAAGTGCAGGTAAATGTAGCAGCAATTGAAGAAGCTCAAGCTGATTTACAAGAGGTTTTAAACAAGGAAGGTCTCAATGAGGACATCAAAAATGAAGCACTACAATTATACGAGCAGCTGGAAAGCTCTAAAGCTTACTATGATTGGCTCAAACGACTTGCTGAGTCGGTGCAGAGCGGGGACATTTTTACATTTATACCGATTGAAACAAAATAAAACAGAAAACGTCCGGGAAACCGGGCGTGTTTTGTTCATTTATTTGCAATTACTTAAATATTTAAAAAATATAGGCCGAACACCCCATTTACTTCATAAATATTTGGTGGTAATTTTTATATAGATAAAATTTACATTAGGCCAATCATAGGGGGTGAAAAGCGGCCAGGCCTCTGTACATAATATAACTTTTCTTAGGGGGAATTTTGTTATGAAACGCAAATTATTATCTTCTCTAGCAATCAGTGCATTGAGTCTCGGATTACTCGTTTCTGCACCTACTGCTTCTTTCGCGGCTGAATCTAAATCAACTACTGAGCCTACTATGAGTATAAAATCATCAGCCTCATTGTTTGCAACAATCACAGGAGCCAGCAAAACGGAATGGTCTTTCTCTGATATTGAACTAACGTATCGTCCAAATACGATTCTCAGCCTTGGCACAATGGAATTTACATTGCCAAGCGGATTTACTGCAAATACGAAAGACACGTTGAACGGTAATGCCTTGCGTGAAACACAGATCCTAAATAACGGGAAAACAGTAAGAATCCCTCTGGCACTTGATTTATTAGGAGCTGGCGAATTCAAATTAAAATTGAATAACAAAACTCTTCCTGCCGCTGGCACATATACTTTCCGTGCGGAGAATAAATCATTGAGCATCGGAAACAAATTTTATGCAGAAGCCAGCATTGACGTTGCTAAGCGCAGCACTCCTCCAACTCAGCCATGCGGCTGCAACTAATCTAAAAGACCGGTTAACGCCGGTCTTTTTTGCGTTTTGACCTCCCCTTTTTCCTCTATTTCCATTTATCTTTTTTCTAGTTTGAAATTTAAATTGACAAACTCTAGAAACAGGAGTAAATTCTTGAGTGTTCAATTTCATACAGTCTCTTTTTCCGCTTAATCAAATACGAACGGGGGAACCAACGATTGGCTGTTTTTGTAACAGCCTTGGGGTGAATCTTACTACGTAAGAGGGGGTACTCTGAATCCCTAATCCGACAGCTAACCTCGTAGGCGTTTACAGAGAGGAGGTCTATTAGCGACCATTCTTCGAAATGGTCTTTTTTGCTTCAAAAACGTTAATTTTACTAAGGGAGTTATGAACATTGGGAAGAATAAAAAACAAGCAATTTGCCGTGATCGGACTGGGCAGGTTTGGCGGAAGCATTTGCAAAGAGCTGCACAGAATGGGGCATGAGGTCCTTGCGGTTGACATCAACGAAGAAAAGGTAAATGCATACGCTTCTTACGCAACTCATGCGGTGATCGCCAACGCCACTGAAGAAAACGAATTGCTATCGTTAGGAATACGCAATTTTGAATATGTGATCGTTGCAATCGGAGCGAATATTCAAGCGAGTACCCTGACTACCCTATTATTAAAGGAGTTTGACATCCCAAATATTTGGGTGAAGGCTCAAAACCATTATCATCATAAGGTGCTTGAAAAAATTGGCGCTGACCGCATTATTCATCCTGAAAAGGATATGGGCGTCAAGATCGCACAAAGCCTTTCCGATGAGAACGTTTTAAATTACATTGATTTATCTGATGATTACAGTATTGTCGAGCTGCTGGCAACACACAAGCTTGATTCAAAATCGATTATTGATCTGAATGTAAGAGCAAAGTACGGATGTACAATCCTAGCCATTAAACATCATGGAGATATCCGTCTTTCCCCCGCACCTGAAGACGTCATTCACGAACAGGATTGCCTGGTGATCATGGGGCACAAAAAGGATATTAAACGTTTTGAAAACGAAGGGATGTAGACATAGGTGACACTTCAAAAGGATAAAGTGATCAAATGGGTCCGTTTTACACCGCCTCAAGTGCTGGCAATTGGTTTTTTTCTCACCATTATCATCGGGGCTGTGCTGTTAAAGCTTCCGATTTCTACAATGAAGCCATTGTCATGGATAGATGCCCTTTTTACTGCAGCTTCGGCAACAACCGTTACAGGACTTGCAGTTGTCGATACAGGTACAGAATTTACACTTTTCGGGCAGACTGTCATCATGGGGCTGATTCAGATCGGCGGGCTTGGATTTATGACTTTTGCTGTTTTGATTGTCATGATATTAGGAAAAAAAATCGGATTAAAAGAACGAATGCTGGTTCAGGAAGCCTTAAATCAGCCGACAATCGGCGGTGTCATAGGTCTTGTCAAAGTCCTGTTTCTGTTTTCCATCAGTATTGAGTTGATAGCAGCACTCATCTTATCCATCAGGCTTGTGCCCCAGTATGGCTGGGCATCCGGCTTGTTTGCCAGTCTGTTTCACTCAATATCTGCTTTTAACAATGCCGGGTTTTCGTTGTGGCCGGATAATTTGATGAGCTACGTTGGGGATCCTACAGTTAACCTAGTGATTACTCTCTTATTTATCACAGGAGGGATTGGATTTACCGTACTGTTTGACATTATGAAAAATCGGCGGTTTAAAGCCTTTTCTCTACACACGAAAATCATGCTGACAGGAACCCTGATTCTGAATGCGGTCGCTATGCTTGTGATCTTTATTTTAGAGTACAGCAATCCCGGCACGCTCGGCCATCTGCACATAAGAGATAAACTATGGGCTTCCTATTTTCAAGCTGTGACGCCAAGAACCGCGGGCTTCAATTCTCTAGATATTGGAAGTATGAGAGAAGGAACGATTGTATTTACTTTATTATTAATGTTTATCGGTGCAGGCAGCGCTTCAACGGCGAGCGGCATTAAGCTGACTACATTCATCGTGATTTTAATGTCTGTAACTGCTTATTTGCGAGGTAAAAAAGAAACGGTTATTTTCCGCCGCTCCATCAAATATCCGATTATCATTAAAGCTTTAGCTGTGAGCGTCACCGGTTTGTTCATTGTGTTTTTAGGGATATTCGCCCTGACGGTCACAGAAAAAGCGCCGTTTATTCAAATTGTGTTTGAAACCTTTTCCGCATTCGGAACTGTCGGTCTATCAATGGGATTGACCCCTGAACTTACAAAAGTGGGCAAATGTATCATTATTGTCATCATGTTCATCGGAAGAATTGGTCCTTTGACGTTCGTGTTTTCATTTGCGAAAACAGAGAAATCAAATATCCGTTATCCTGACGGCGAGGTATTTACGGGATAATAAAAAAATCCGGCGATTTAAGCGCCGGATTTTTTATGATTCGGTATGAGATTGATTTTGTCTTTTTTCCTGTTCCGCGATGATTTCGTTATCCTCTGCGTTATCACGGGTCACTTTTTGTGTAAGAATTGCACCGACCGCTACAAGGATCATAACAGCGATGTAATAGCCTTTTTCATTGAGTTCCAGATTATCAGCATTATAGAGACCGATACTAAACAAAAATACTCCCGCAAAAAAAGTGAAATAAGCTAATACTGTAAAGGCAACCGTGTTTCTCCGTCTATATTTATACACCTTTGTTCCCTCCTGAAAGCATAGTCAATAAGTGATAACTTCCATGGAATATTATACCTCAAATTCCCCTGAATGGAACAATGAATTAAAAATACCAGGAAAAAGGGCTCAGGTTGCTTCCTTTATTTCAACAGCTGAATCATCAATCCAGCCGATGAGTTTATCATTGATTTGAAATTGGTACCATACGGACTGGCCTTTCTGCTTTTTGGATACAACCTTTATGTCTTTGCCGACGTAAGATTGGACAGAGGTGAGCTTTATGGACCGATCATCAGTAGAGGGCTTGGACCATGTCTTGAACGGCACTGTCTTTAATGGAAGCTTTTAAATCCACTGATTTGAGCGATGGATTTACCTCATCGTACTCATCTAAATCGTATTTTTCCACAATAGTGCTGATTTTGTCTGCGTATTCAGGGTCTGTAGCATATCCTGATGTTTGCAATGCCGTTGCCGCTTCCTTATAATCCCCAGCCTCAAGCACCGGTTTATACTTCTTTTTATTCCACGATGTGCCGCGGACAAACAATTGGGCGTGGTCATCCATAGATTCAAAATACGTGCTGTATTTTCGAAACTTTGCGCGAATGGTTTTTCTTTTCCCTTTTTCAAATTCATCTGTTTCCATCGTGACATGACGGCCTTTATAATTTCCTTTTACGCCAAAAAGGTTGTTGGCCTGAGCAGCGAGCTCGCTGTTCCCCCAGTCGGATTCGAGAATGGCTTGAGCAATCGTGATGCTGGGGAGGACATGATATTTCTCATACAAAATTTGTGCATGTCCGGACAGGCTGTCTATAAATACCTGCTGTTCATCAATTTCTTCGGGTTCTTTGGATGTTTCTATCGGTTTTGATAACGTTGTCGCTAAGACAAACAGGGCTAACGGAATCGATACAATGAAAAATAGTGAAATGAAAAGTCTACGTTTTTTCAATTTTTTACGGGCCATGAAAACCTTCCTTCAAGTTAAAAGATTACGAATGTAAAAGAATCTACCTTTTAGAATTTTACTTGCACTTCTACTATTTTTCAATTCTTTAAGGATATAGTTGGGAAAAGATTGCAAACAAAAAACCTTTTCCCTCAAGGAAAAGGTTTTGATCATGTATCTAATTTAGTCAGCTTGGGCTGTTTAAACTTTCTGAGTGCATTACGATATTCTGTATCATGTATCACTTTATGTGATTTGACAGCAGCCTTTGACAGTCCTTGTGTTGAAACGGCCGGTTTTTCCGGAACTGTTTTCGCTTTATCATGCGGTTTATGTGCCAGCTTGTGCCCCATACCTGTAGCGTTCATACAGAATGACAGGCAAACGAGCAGCACACTCAGAATAAAAGAAATGAAAAAGAGATCATGATAAGCGGTCATCATAGAATCCTGCATCGAACCGCTTTGTCTGGCAGCATCTTTTTGCGTGAAAAAGCCGATGAGGATTGGAACTCCCATATAGACAAACAATCTTAAAAACTGCACAGCTGTCATTCTCTTGACCAAATCAGGCAGCGGGCCGCCCATAGCAGCTCCCATCAGCCCTGCGGCCACTGTCAGTCCCGCTCCAGCGGCAAGCAGGATAAACAGCACAGCAAATATATAAAGTGACGATTGATCCTGCATGTGCAGCCATTGAAAATTCACAAACACGAGAATAAGAGCACCTATAATACCGAGCATCCCAGGCCCGACTTTATCATAAAACAAAGCGCTCACAATGGCGGCGATCGCCACTCCGATTAAAAGAGTTGCGTTTAAAAGAATGAGATGCTCCTGAGAAATATCATACATTTGCCGTAGCAATCCCTGAAAAGCAGAAAGGCTGACAGCTACCGTTATCGTTCCTATAGCAATGATGAATAAACCGAGCACCGGTTTTGGCAGCAGCATCAGTTTTATAGAAATGAATGGGTTTCTCACTTTATATTCCACAATCAATAGAACAAGAAGCAAACATAACGTAATTCCAAAGCCTGTCCATACATAACCTGATGAAAGTCCCCATTTTTGCAGAAAAATGAATGTAACCGCTGAGGCTGCAGCAAGGCACACAGATAAAATGATTCCTGCTCGATCTAGCGGCTGTTCTTGTTCTGCCGATCCATGATGCTCATCATGAAGAAAGAAATAGCTCACCGCGACACCAATCAGTGACAGCGCGCCAAAGAAGTAAAACAGCCATCTCCAATGCCCGTAGCTTGTTGCAATCGTTCCTAGAATCGTGCCGATAATAACAGAGCCATAAAATCCGCCGATTAGCACAAGCAGGGCATAGTTCCTGCGGTCAATCGGAAATGACAGAACAAGCATTGGAATCATAATCATCAGCATGACACCTGTAGCCGCTCCCTGTAAAAAGCGCCCTGCCGCCATCCATGCAATATCGCTGGAACATGCGAAAAGCAGTGAGCCAAGTATAAAAACGGGTAATGAAGCCAGATAGATTGGACGGGCACCAAATTTTTTTCTCAGCAGCGGTCCTGCCGGCACAAATAAAGCAAAGGCCATATTGCCAATCAGTATTGGATTCACCGATGCGAAGTCACTTGTTCCAACCGTCTTCTGAACAAGGCCTTGAATTGACGATAATGCCGTGTTAGACATCAATCCCGGCCCAACCGCTAAAACAGCGAGCAAAGAGATCACCCAATAGTGTTTTGTCTTCATGTTGTCATTCCTTCCTAAATGAATACATACGAAACATATCATTTTTGAAAACAAAAGAAGCTAATAGATTTTGCCATTAGCTTTCATTCTAATACTCTCCCTATTCTGGGAAAGGATATTATTTTATTATAATCATGTGAACAAATGAGCATATATTCAAACATTATTCCAAATCGATTATGATTTGTCAATGGCGCAAATTTCAAGTAAAAAATAAGGCCTGAACAGTTTTTGACCAATATCGTGTTTTGAGACAAGACGGCTTGAGCCCGTTCAATTTCTGATCAACAAAAGGGTTCAGCGAATATTCTTTTTCTAAAAAACAAAAAAAACCCTCATAAAATAAGGGTTTAAAGGTATGGAGCCAAGGGGGCTCGAACCCCTGACCTCTACGCTGCCAGCGTAGCGCTCTCCCAGCTGAGCTATGGCCCCGTATGTAACACGTCAAACTTATTATAGATGATTTTTTTTTGAAAAACAAGCTGTTTCCTCTTAAATTGACAGAAAAAATAAGGCTCCGGAAAGAGCCTTATTTTATCTTACATCATGATTAAAAGTAAAATCACACCGAGAATGATTCGATAGATTGCAAATGGGACGAGTTTGATTTTGTTAATCAGTTTTAGGAAGAAACGGACGACAAACAGCGCGACAACAAAGGCAAAGATAAAGCCGACGATGAAAAACGGCATCAGGTCTGAGCTTAGGCTGTCCCAATGCTTCACAAGGCTTAGAAAGCTTGCTCCCATCATGATCGGCATTGCCATTATAAACGTAAAGTCAGCTGCTGCGCGATGATTCAATCCAAGAATAACGCCTCCGGAAATGGTTGAACCGGAACGCGAGAAACCAGGCCAAAGGGCAAGACATTGGAATAAGCCAACCCCTATCGCCTGCTTATAGGAAATGCGGTCGAGGGTGTCTGTCGCTGCTTTTCGTTTATTTACCCAATCAGCAAATAGCATCAGGACTGCCCCGGCGATTAAACCGATGGCCACAGTTTTAACGGAAAATAAATATTCATCAATGTAATCCTCAAACAAAAAGCCTAGAACGGCTGCAGGCACGAGCCCGACGGCAATTTGGGCAATGCTTAATTTATGTCCCTGCTTCTGGTCGCTTGTAATATTCTTTTTCAAGCCAAGCAAATTCAAAATCCGATCTTTAAACACGATAACGACTGCTAAAATGGAGCCTAGCTGAATAACCACTTTGAATGAGTTCGCAGCTTCTTCTGACATTAAATTGCTTGATTTAAGCCAGATATCGTCTACTATGATCATATGTCCTGTCGAAGAAACCGGCGCGTACTCTGTCAATCCTTCTACGATTCCTAAAATGGCAGCTACAAACAATTCCCATAGAGTCATGATTTTGATTCTCCCCATTAGACATTTATTTTTTACACAACGGGAGCTTTCCATAAATGGAAAGCCCGTCTTATATAACTATAAACGAAAATCACACTTTATGACCTGACGTATTTTCATTTTTTTCTTCGTCGTATAAATGTGACCGCATTTTAAACCAGTCAAATAAATGTGTCGTAATGACTTTGGCAACTGCATAGCCCGGAATTGCTAGAATGATTCCAACAACGCCAAACAGCTTGCCGGCTGTTAACAGCAGAAAAATAATCGTAATTGGGTGGATATGAAGGTTTTTCCCCATAATTTGCGGCGAGATCAGCTTCCCTTCAATTAGCTGAACTATGGTCCAAACGATCACCAGCTTGAGCAGCATAAGCGGTGATGTCACTAAGGCGATGATAATCGCTGGCGTAATGGCAATCGTCGGTCCTAAATACGGAACGATGCTTGTACAAGCCGCAATGACGGCAAGCAATGAAGCGTAATCCAGCCCGATAATCAAATAACCGATAAACAGCAAAAAGCCGATACAGAAGCTGACAATGATCTGGCCTCTAATATAAGAGCTTAACCGATGATTCATTTCGCTTAAGACTGTGTATGTCTGTTCTTTCAATCGAGTCGGCACAAACTTTAGTATGTAGACCGGCAATTTCTTTCCATCTTTTAATAAATAGAAAAGAATAAACGGAACCGTGATGATCGAAATGATAATCTCAGTCAGAGCGCCGATAAAATTCCCAACGCCGGTAAATGTGCTGTTCACAATCGTCGCTGCCTGATCTGAAACCTTTGTTGCGAGATCAGATATATTGATGTTCATTGTTTGCTGGGCCTGATTGACGAAGTTACTGCCAATCAGCTGTTTGGTCTGATCTTCTACGACATCCACATATCTCGGGATGTTGTCAATCAAACTTATAATTTGTTCTTTTAAAAAAGGAATGATGGACACGATCGTGATTGTGATCAGCCCGATGATCAATAGATATAACAGCAGAATAGAATAGATTCTTCTAATTCTTCTTCTCTCAAGGAAATCGACGACTGGGTTTAACAGGTAAAAAACAATGCCTGTTAAAATAATCGGCAGTGAAATCGTTTTGAGAAGAACAATAATCGGGGTGAAAATAAATGATGTTTTTGTAAAAACGAGAATATTTAAACCAATCAGCAGCAGCACAAGCAAAAATAAAACAAACTTATTGTCCAAGAAGAATCGCTTGAATCTGCCGCTCCATGTTTGCAACATTTCCACTATCGTTCCTCCGTCATATATAGTTTAATTAAATTGTACACTATCGTACCTATAATGAAAAATAATAACAGCTAATCGTTGGAAAAACTTTCTTGCTTAAAACATGTGATTAGATCTATCATGTGCTTTTCTTATTTTTAAGCTATAATTTAGCTATATCATGCAAAAGGAGCGATAAGAGTGATACGTTTTGCAATAATAGGAACCAATTGGATTACAGACCGCTTTCTTGAGTCAGCAGCGGAAATAAAAGATTTTCAGCTGACTGCTGTTTATTCTAGATCGGCTGAACGCGCTGCCGAGTTTGCTGCTAAACATAACGCTGAGCATACCTTCTCAGACCTTCAGGAAATGGCGGCAAGTGATTCCTTTGATGCCGTATACATAGCCAGTCCAAATGCCTTTCACAAGGAACAAGCCGTTCTCTTTATGAACCATGGCAAGCATGTGCTTTGCGAAAAGCCGTTTGCCTCAAATACAAAAGAAACGGAAGAAATGATTTCAGCGGCTAAGGCAAACGGCGTTGTCCTCATGGAAGCGATGAAGACCACTTTCCTGCCGAATTTTAAAGAGCTGAAAAACCACATACATAAAATCGGCAATGTTCGCAGATTTACCGCGAGCTACTGCCAGTATTCCTCACGATATGACGCGTTTAGAAACGGTACCGTCTTGAATGCGTTTCAGCCTGAGCTTTCCAATGGGTCATTAATGGATATCGGAGTCTATTGTATTTATCCTGCTGTCGTGCTGTTCGGTGAACCGCAGGATGTGAAAGCGAACGGATACGCTTTATCTTCCGGAGTGGATGGTGAGGGGACCGTCATTCTGTCTTACAACGGGTTCGAAGCTGTTCTCATGCATTCTAAAATTTCAACTTCCTATGCCCCGGCGGAAATCCAGGGTGAAGACGGAACGATTGTAATCGATACGATTCACCGGCCAGAGCGAGTGGAAATCCGCTATCGCGATGGCCGCCTGGAAAACATTTCGATTCACGATCCTAAACCGGCAATGTTCTATGAAGCTGAAGAATTTGTCACGCTCATAAAAGAGAACAAGCAGGAATCTGAAGAAAATACATTTGAACGATCAATGATCACTGCGAAAATCATGGAAGAAGCAAGAAAGCAAATGGGAATTGTGTACCCTGCTGATCAAGCCTAAGAAAATCCGCCCGCGTGCCAATGCCGCGGCGGATTTTTTTATTAGACAATTGGAGAAGATGCCTTTCTCTTTAAAAGCACCTGTTGTTCATACTCTTTTATATCATGAAGCCATGTCTCTTTTACCGGCACGCCCAATTGCTCACAGTAGAAATCCCAGATGGCCCCGAAAGGATATGTCTTAAATTCCTCCATTAGTGCCAGCCTTTCTGTATAGCGGCCCTCTTCCTGCAATTGTTTTAAATAACCGTTCGGGAGAAGCAATGCATACAATAAAGCTTTAATCATATTTCTCGTTCCGATGGTCCAGGCGGCAACACGATTAATGCTGGCATCGAAAAAATCCAGGCCGATGGCGACCTTCTCGAGAGCCTGATTGCGTACAATTTCAAGAGCGATTTCTCTCAATTCATCGTCTAAAACCACAACATGATCGCTATCCCAGCGGACGGGCCGGGACACATGCAAGGCAAGTTTGTCTGTGTAAAGCAGCATCGACGAGATCTTGTTTGATACCGTTTCAGTCGGGTGGTAATGGCCTGTATCAAGCAAACAAAGCTTATGATTCGTTAAAGCGTAAGCGAAATAAAATTCATGAGATCCGACAACATATGATTCGGAACCAAGCCCGAACAGCTTGCTCTCGACTGAATCAAGATTGTGTTGTTCATTGATCTCCATTGCGAAGATCCGATCCAGTGATTCTTTTAGTCTTTTACGCGGTGTCAGCCTGTCACTCGGGATATCTTTATAGCCGTCAGGAATCCAAATATTCGTCAAGCAAGGTATGCCTAATTCTTTCCCGAAGTATTCTCCAATACGGCGGCAAGCGATGCAATGCCTGATCCAAAATTCCCTGATGGTCGGATCGGGGTGTGAAAGGGTGAGTCCGTCAGCAGCTTTCTCATGTGAAAACAAGGTCGGATTAAAATCTAAACCGAGACCGAGTTCTTTTGCCCAGTTCACCCAGTTTTTAAAATGATGCGGCTTCAATTCGTCACGTTCTACCTTTTCCCCGTTTGTTTCTGCGTATATCGCATGCAGGTTTACGCGGTGCTTTCCGGGAATGAGAGAAAGAGCTTTCTCCAAGTCTCTTCTTAATTCTTCAGGGGTTTGCGCTTTTCCGGGATAATTGCCTGTCACGTCAATCCCTCCTGAAAGCTCGCCCTTATTTACTTCAAAGCCTTCAATGTCGTCACCCTGCCAGCAGTGGATTGAAATGGGCACTTGCTCTAATTGCCGAAGCGCCTCTTCAACATCGATTCCCCATTTTTCATATGCCTGTTTTGCACTGTCATAATTGGTTTTTATGGTCATGCGGCTCTCTCCCTTTTTCAGTTTTTTAATCCAAATAAAAAACTTCCTTAAGATCTATCGAAACAGGACTGAAATCTGGATTTGTTTTCATTAATGGCGACATCGATTTCCACCATCTCCGGCAAACTTCTGTGTCCGCCATCTTTCTCCATTTCTCTTCATCCTCGATTTCTAAATAAGCAAAAAGCCGGCCTGTTTCCTTCTCTAAAAAAATGGAATAATGGTGTGCTCCGTGAGCTTTGAGTGCTTCTGCCATTTCAGGCCAAATGTCATCATGCCTCTGTTTGTATTCTTCGTACTTGTCTTGATGGACAAACATGATACTGGCTTTTCTAATCAAATCTGATCACCTCTTTACCTTTTAGATAGCGCTTTCAAAACAGTTTGCTGAAATGACTGAATGATCGTGCTTCTGTCAATGTCTTTAGGTGTAAACACTTTGATCGGAAAGGAATTTTTGACGGCTTGCCGGGCTTCTTTTATGTCTTTGACTTCTTTGGCAGCAATCATTTGCATCAGCAGATTTCCGATGGCGGTTGCCTCTATGGGCCCTGCGTATACCGCTTTTCCGCTTATGTCTGCTGTTAATTGATTTAAGAAATCGTTTCGGGCTCCGCCGCCGATGATATGAAGCTGCTCAATCGGTTTTTCTGTGATCGTTTCCAGCTCTTTGATGGCTATCGCATAGATGATGGCTAAATTGCTGTAGATGCAACAGGCAAGTTCGCCTGCAGTACGGGGAATCTTTTGGCGGGTTTCTCTGCAATAATGTTCTATTTCCTCTATCATGCTGTCTGGATTCAGGAAACGTTCATCATTTAAGTTGATAAACTGCTGAAGTGGTTCTGTTTTTCGTGCTTCTTCTGCAAGCTGCTGAAAAGAGTAATCTGCTTGCAATTGTTGTTTTACTTCTTGTATCACCCACATGCCGATGATGTTTTTGAGAAAGCGAATGGTGTTGTTTGCGCCGCGTTCATTTGTATAGTTGTTTTTTAAAGCCAGGTCGGTTAATATCGGCATTTTGTTTTCAACCCCGATTAATGACCATGTTCCGCTGCTGATATACGCCCAGCTATCGTTTACACCTGGAGCAGCGATGACAGCCGAGGCTGTATCATGCGTTGCGACTGTCATTACCTTGCAAGTCGGCAGATCATAATCCGGGAACCAATCATTTCTCAGCATCCCGAGCTCACGCCCCGGTTCAGTCAGCGGCGCAAATTGCTGTTCCTGAACAGACACGGCTTGAAGCAATTCAGGGTCAAGCTTTCCGGTTGAGACGTTTAAAAGCTGTGTTGTGGATGCGTTTGTGATTTCTGTTACGGCACTACCGGTTAAGCAATAACCTAAATAATCAGGAACCATCATCACTTTATCTGTCTTTTTCAGCAGCTCACGTTTTTCTTCATACAATTGATAAATCGTGTTAAAAGGCTGGAATTGTATTCCTGTTTTTTGATAGATTGTTTCTTTTGTCAGGCTATGTTCCAATTTGCCTATTGTGTGATCTGTTCTTCGATCCCGGTAGGACATCACTTCCCGCAAACGATTTCCTTTTTCGTCCAGTAAGACATAATCAACTGCCCATGTATCAATGCCGACTGTGCAGTGTTCATGCCCAAGCGCTTTCACCTTTTGCAGCCCTTGCAGGACTTGTTTTAACAAATGATCAATATCCCAGAAGCAATGTCCGTCTTTTTGAATAAAGCCGTTAGCGAATCTGTGAATCTCTTGTATGTCAAGCTTCCCTTCCTTCAGTTCACCTACCATGACCCTCCCGCTTGATGCGCCTATATCAATGGCAGTATAAATCATTCTTTCACCCTCTCTTCGGAAGGGGAACAGCGGTCACTTTCACCTTTTTGTCTTCAAGAGCTTTTACCGATACCGGATCAAGTCCAGCATCAGTAATAAGTCGGCTGATATCTTGCAGCGAGGCGATATGTGAAAACTCGCGGTTCCCCCATTTGCTTGAATCGGCCATCAAAATGGTTTGATCAGACCTTTCAATCATTCGTTTTTTGAGCAGCGCCTGCCACTCGTTTGAGTCGCTCATCCCATTGTTTATGTCAAAGCCTTTACATGACAGAAAGGTTTTGTTGACGTGATAGGTCTCAAGTGAACGCTCCGCTAACGGGCCGGCAAACGATAGTGATTTTGCCAGCAAAATGCCGCCTGTTGAAATGACTGATATGTTTTCTTTATTGCTGAGCTCAATGGCTGCCTTCATTGAATTTGTAATGACGGTGAGCTCAATATCAGGGAGTATTTTCGCCATGTACCAGGCGGTGGTGCTTGCATCGAGAATGATTCGGTCTCCATTCTTTACATATTCGGCCGCTTCGTGAGCAATGGCTTTTTTTTCTATGACATTTGTGATTTCCCGTTCAGAAAAATGAACTTCTGATTCCTGCTGCTGAATACTGACCGCTCCTCCGTGGCTCCGGCTCAGTTTATGTTCTTTCTCAAGCTTCTCAAGGTCGCGCCGAATGGTTTCCTCTGTGACAGAAAATATGTCACTTAATTCGGTTACGCGGATGCTTGAACGCATATTCACTATTTCCACTATTTTTTGCTGCCGTTCTGCTACCAACATTAGTAACGCCCTTCCTCATATCATAATCAGTCTTATTGTTTGTCTATCATAGCATATATCTAACGCGTAAAAGCAGCAGGGACGCCGCCGTCTACCGTGATCATGCAGCCCGTTGTTTTTTCGGCTTTAGAAGAAGCGAAGAATGCGATGGCTTCGGCAATATCCTGCGGGTAAATATTGACGAGCAGTGCCGTTCGTTTCCGATAATGTTCCTCCAGCTGATCTGGCTCAATCCCGTATGCCGCGGCCCGTTCCTCCCGCCAGCTTGACCCCCAGATTGCCGACCCTTGAAGAACAGCATCAGGCAAAACGGAGTTGACTCGAATGCCGAATTCTCCACCCTCTGCTGCGATACATCTCGCCAAATGGGTTTCAAGCGCTTTTACCGAGCTGTAGGCAGATGCGTTTTTCCCCGCATACACCGAATTTTTAGAACCGACAAATACCATGCTTCCCCCTCTGCTTTGCTGTTTCATTTGTTTAAACGCTTCACGGGCCACAAGGAAATAGCCTGTTCCTAATACATTCATATTAAGATTCCATTCTTTTAGACTTGTTTCGTCAAATGGGCTTGATGTGGCCAGCCCGGCATTATTGACGACGATATCAATGCCTCCGTAAGCAAGCGCCGCTTGTTCAAAAGCTGACCGAACTTCCTCTTCCTTTGTCACATCCATTTTGACAGCCATTGCCCGTCCTTCTCCGTATACATCATTTATTTCCCCGGCAATTTTCTGAGCACCTTCTATATTAAGATCAGCAGCGATCACATGCCCTCCTTCAGCTGCAAAGCGGCGGCATGCTGCACTGCCGATTCCGCCGGCTCCTCCTGTAATCAACACTACTTTACGGGAAAATTCTGCTTCCGGCGGAGCCAGCGTGAGCTTATATAATTCGAGCGGCCAATATTCGACATGGTAGGATTCATTTTCATTTAAAGAAACAAAGCGACCAAGAGCTGTTGACCCTTTCATAACGGCGATGGCTCTCCGGTATAAAGCGCCGCTCACTTTAGACATGGCATAACTTTTTCCCGTATTCACCATTCCGATGCCAGGAATTAATATCACTCGCGGGGCTGATTCAAAGATTTGATCCCCTTCCTGCTGATTGCGTGTGAAGTAAGCTTGATATTCTGTTGTAAAACGCTCGACTCCTGACTTGATCAGTTCCACAAGCTTGCGCACATCTTGAGTTTCCGGATTCCACTCAATGTACAGCGGAACCCGTTTTGTATGAACTAGGTGATCCGGACATGCCGCACCGATTTGCGAGAGCACTGGTGCTTCCACACTGTTTACAAATTCCAAGACGTCGTCATGATCATCATAGGAAAGGATCATTTTCTTTTCCTCACTTACAGCGCCTCTGATCACAGGCATGATGCCTGCCAGGATTTGTTTTCTTTGATCTTCCGGCAGCGGCTGATATCTTTTTCCTCCGAATATCTCATTTGGATTGATTTGGTCATTAATATACTGTTCGGCTTCTTGAATAATAGAGATCGTTTTTTCATAACATGCTTCAGACGTCTCCCCCCAAGTGACTAAGCCGTGTTTCTCCATCAACACAAGCTCAGCGTTAGGATTGTTCTCAACGCCTTCAGCGATCATTTTAGACAGAGTAAAACCAGGGCGAACGTATGGCACCCACACAAACCGGTTTCCGTAAATGTCTTCAGCGATTTGTTTTCCATTATCAGCGCAGCAAATGCTGATAATGGCATCAGGGTGGGTATGGTCAACATGATTGTATGGCAGAAATGCGTGTAACAGCGTTTCAATTGAAGGACGGGGATGTTTGCTGTCTATCATGCAATGAGACAAGTAGTCTACCATTTCTTCATCTGACATTTGGTCCCTTTCGATCAGCGGGCGGATGTCATCTAATTTCAAACCGGTAAAGTTATGCGCTTTCATTGTTGCCAAATCTGAACCGCTTCCTTTCACCCACATGACGTCTGTTTCACGGCCTCTGAAATCCTTTTCCGTTGTTTTCATAGACGTATTCCCGCCGCCCCAGTTGCAGACAGTGCGATCTGACCCAATCAGATTGGACCTGTACACCAATTCCTCTACACCTTTTGGCAGCCGTGCACCATGCTCTGAATCCCATACATGTTTCACCATATTTGATATTCCTCCGTCCCTTTTATTTGTATCCGTTTTCATTATATATTATCTTTATTTATTTTTGAACTCTTTTTGTTTATTTTTGTTTTTAACAAAAAAGAAAGCAGCTAATGCCGCTTTCTCTTTCCATTATTATGATTCAATTTTAAATTTCTTCGTGATGTCCTGAAGTTCTTCCGCCATGTTTGCCAACGTTTCAGCTGAAGAGCTGATTTCTTCCATGGACGCAAGCTGTTCTTCCGCCGAAGCTGCGATGTCCTGAATGCCTGCTGAGCTTTCTTTTGACACTGCAGAAATGTCTTCAACCGCACTTGACACTTCCTGTGATCCAGCTGACAGCTGTTCAACTGTCGCGTTTAGGTTTTGTAATTCGCCAGAAATTTGGGTTGTCATCTCATAGATTTGTTTAAAGCTTTCCGCTGTTTGGTCAGTAATCTGCAAGCCTTCCTTCACTTCATGATTCACAGATTGGAACATCGAAAGCGAAGTGCTGATTTCTCTGACTATCTCTTTAATTAACCCTTCAATTTCCTTGGCGGAGTCTGCTGATTGTACGGCAAGTTTTCTGACCTCTTCCGCAACTACTGAGAAGCCTCTTCCGTATTCTCCCGCTCTTGCCGCCTCAATTGCAGCATTTAATGCGAGCAGGTTGGTTTGATCAGCAATGCCGTTAATCACATTCAAGATGCTTGTGATGTCTTGCGATTTTGTTTCAAGCCCCTTCACCACCGCTTCCGCTTTTTGAACGGATTGGTCGATTGTTTTCATTTGACCGACTGTATGCTCCACGAGTTTTTCTCCGCTGCCTGCTGCCTCGGAGGACTTGATTGATGACTTCGTAATGGTTGAAGAGGCCTGAGCCACTTTTGAAATTCCATCGTTCATTTGAGAAAGATGGTTTGAGCTTGTTTCCAGTTTCTCACTTTGCGCCTCATTGCCGTCTGAGAACTGTTCAATGGCAAGTGTGATATGTTCAGTTGCCTTGCTCGTTTGGGCCGCACTTGCCGTCAACTCTTCAGAAGATGAAGCGACGTTTTCTACAGACGTTTGAATAACCCCGATCACAGAACGCAATGAGGCAGACATTTCGTTAAAGCTTTCCCCAAGCTGTCCAAACTCATTTTTCGATTGAATATCAATAACCTCTGTCAGATCTCCGCTGCTGATTTTTGCGGATGTAGAAACCAGTTTTCTTAACGGCTTGGTAATGGCACTGATAATAAAGAGAATAAGTATGCCGCCAATGACAAGTGACACGCATAGAATGATAATCGCTGTGTTCAGAACCGGGCTTGAAGCATCTTGCAATTCACTGACAAAGTACGTGCCCGCAATTTTCCAGCCTGTCAGTTTATTTGTCGTAAAGGCCATTTTCTTTTCTTTGCCTTCGAAAGTATATTCAAATGAGCCTTCTCCTTTGGAATATACTTGGTTTGTCCAGTCGCCTGATCCAGTTGTACCAGGCTTAATCGTCGGATGAGCGATATATTTCTTGCTGCCTGTTGTAATAAAGGCGTAGCCGTTTTTGCCGATTTTGATTCTCTGTGAAGCGGAAAGCACTTCATCCAGATTTAAATCAAGTGCTATAACCCCTGAACCGTCTTTTAATTGTTTTGAAATTGTGACAACCATATCCCCTGTTGCTTCATCAGTATACGGTTCTGAGAAAACAGCCTGTCCTTTTTTCGCAGCAGCTTGTTTGTACCACTCACGCCCTGTCGGATCGAAGCCTTTAGGAACGCCGCTATCCGGATATTTGTAAAGCTTCTTACCTTCTGAAGCAACATAGATTGCGCCTACATCGGCATTCAATGTAGCATACTGCTTAAATTTCTCATTCAATGAGGTTTTATTTTTTCCTTGTAATATATCTTTATCGATCGTCTCACTGTAATAATCAATTGCTTTTACTTTGTTATTCAATTTGTTTTGCAGGGTGCTGTTGAGTTCTTCAACGTTCCCCATTGCACTATTCGTAAGCTCCCTGTCCAGTGCGTTCCAAGCTGATTGATAACTGAAATATGCTAAAACCCCAACCGGCAAAATAAGCACTGCCAGAAAGGCAGCAATAAGCGGTTTGCTGATCGATGGCTGTTTCATCCATTTTATAATTTTTCCCATTCTAGTTGACTCCTCCTTTAAGCTAAATCTAATATCGTCAAACTAGGATAAAAGGTTTAATAAAAAAACTAAAAAAAACACCCAAGCGTATAGGCTCGGGTGTTATGGCTTACTATTCGATTTTGAATCGTTTTGTCATATCGCGAAGCTCTTCCGCCATAGACGAAAGGGTTTCTGCTGAGGAGCTGATTTCTTCCATGGAAGCAAGCTGCTCCTCGGCTGACGCCGCGATATCTTGTATATGAGCTGAGCTTTCTTTTGAAATCGATGCAATGTGCTCGGACGCTCCAGAAACTTCCTCGGAGCTGGCAGAAAGCTGCTGAACCGTCGCACTCATGTTCTGCAGTTCACCGGCGATTTGGTTCGTCATTTCAGAAATGCGTTTAAAACTCATTTCTGTTTTATCTGTGATATCAAGGCCTGTTTGCACCTCTTGATTGACAGACTGGAACATGCCGAGAGATGTGTTGATTTCCTTCACAATTTCGATGATTAATGCTTCAATCTCTTTTGCTGAATCTGCTGACTGAACTGCCAGTTTTCTTACTTCTTCCGCTACAACGGAGAAGCCGCGGCCGTACTCGCCTGCGCGCGCCGCTTCAATTGCTGCGTTTAAGGCAAGCAGGTTCGTCTGGTCCGCGATACCGTTAATCACACGCAAAATATTGGTGATATCTTTCGATTTCGTTTCCAAACCGCGTACGACTTGTTCTGCTTCTTTAACAGACTTGTCAATGACGTTCATTTGGCCCACGGTTTGGTGAACAAGCTTGCCGCCTTCGCTTGCAATTTCTGTTGATTGAACAGATGAATCTGTGATGACTTCAGAAGCTTGAGCCATATTGGTCAATCCGTCATTCATTTGATAAATATGCTCTGCTGCGGTTTCTATGTTTTCGTTTTGTTTTTCATTGCCATTAGAAAATTGTTCAATCGCCAATGTAATGTGCTCTGTTGCCTTGCTTGTTTGGGCAGCCGATGCGGTCAGCTCCTCAGAAGAAGCAGCAACATTGTCCACCGAATCCTGGATAGCGTGGATGAGAGAACGAAGTGACGACGCCATATTGTTAAAGCTTTTGCCGAGTTCGCCCAATTCATCCTTTGAACGGATATCAATGGTTTCAGTCAAATCTCCCTCGCTGATCCGCTTAGAGGAACCGACAAGCTGTTTCAGCGGTGTTGTAATTGACCGAATGATTAATGTCATGACAATAACACCTATGATAATAGCTGCGGCCAAGACAATTAAAGCAAGATGAAGGACAGGCTGGGCCGCCTCATGAATTTCATCCAAATACATCGTGCCGCCCATTTTCCAACCCGTTAACTTGTTTGTGTCAAAGGCCATTTTTTTCGTATCGCCGTCCATGATGTATTGAAAATCGCCTTTATCAGCATTTAACATTTGATCGGTCCAGTCGCCTTTCAATTCAGTTCCTGAGGTTTCAGTAGGATGGGCGACAACCTTTTTGTCCTTCGTCATGATAAATGCGTAGCCTTGTTTGCCGATGTTGACTTTTTTAATTGTTTTCAGCAAATCTTCAATCGTCATATTGATTGCGATAACGCCTGAACCATCTTTTGTCTGTTGAGCGATTGTCACAACCATTGTGTTCGTAGAGGCTGTTTTATACGGGTCTGTAACCACGACTTTCCCTTTATTCGCAACCGCTTTTTTGTACCAGTCGCGTTCGACCGGGTTATAATCGCTCGGCATCTGAAGATCCGGGTAACGGGTAAAGCGCCCGTTTTTGTCACTTGTGTAAATGGATTCTACATCTTTGTTTATGCTGATATATTGTGAGAATTTCTCTTTAATATTTGCATTGCTTTTTGCATTATACCTCTCTTTTGTCAGCCATTCGCTGAAGTAAGCGGCGCTGTTTTCTTTTTCACCGATGCTGGAGTTAATGATTTCGTTTAATTGCTGTACATTTTCTAGTGCACTCCCCATCATCTGTCTGTCGAGCGAGCTGCTTGCCGATTGATACGCAATGGCAGCTAATATGACAACCGGTATGATGAGGATCGACAGAAAGGAAACGAGAAGCTTCCGTGTAATAGATCTTTGTTTTATCAGTTGGAGTATTTTTTTCATCATTCATTTCTCCTTTTTTATGCTACCCTTCATATCGGCAGGAAATGGGTAAATATATACAGTAAAAAAGAAGAAATTTAACGAAAGTAACTAATTCCTCATAAATTAATAGTTATTAAGAACTATTCTTTGTCCACTTTAAATCGTTTTGTCAGATCCCGGAGTTCTTCAGACATTCTTTCAAGCGTCTGTGCCGATGAACTGATTTCCTCCATGGATGCCAGCTGTTGCTCGGCTGAAGCGGCGATATCTTGGATGCCTTCCGAACTTTTCTTAGAAATGGCTGTGATATCATTTGAAGCAGCGGAGATTTCTTGAGCTCCCGCTGACAGCTCCTCGACTGTCGCATTCATGTTTTGCAGTTCGGAAGCAATTTGATTGGTCATGTGAGATATATGTTTGAAGCTTTGTTTTGTTTCACCTGTTATGACAAGCCCTGTTTCAACTTCTTTGTTTACGGACTGAAGCACATTCAATGATGTGTGAATTTCTTTCACAATTTCACTGATCAGTGATTCAATTTCCTTTGCCGAGTCAGCTGATTGCACCGCGAGTTTTCTCACTTCCTCAGCGACGACGGAGAAGCCCCGTCCGTTTTCTCCCGCTCTGGCTGCTTCGATAGCGGCATTTAAAGCCAAAAGATTGGTTTGGTCTGCAATGCCGTTGATGACACGCAAAATATTCGTGATATCCTTTGATTTGATTTCCAGCCCCATCACCACTTTTTCCGCTTCTTTTACTGAATGGTCAATCGCATTCATTTGGCCGGCTGTTTTCTGTACGAGTGTCTCACCCTCGCTTGATACTTCTATGGAATCTGCAGATGTTTCTGTAATCACTGCGGCAGCCCGCGCCAGTTCAGCCAATCCGTCGTTCATTTCATTAATTTGCTCGGTTGTTGTCTCAATCTTGTCGCTTTGGCTTTCGGTGCCGTTTGAAAATTGCTCGATGGCCATCGTAATATGCTCAGTGGCTCTGCTTGTCTGGTCAGCGGATGCAGTCAATTCTTCTGATGATGAAGCAACGTTGTCTACTGAATCTTTGATGCCGTGAATGAGTGAGCGAAGCGAGTGGGCCATATGATTAAAGCTCTTGCTCAGAACGCCGAGTTCATCTTTTGAATTGATTTCAATCGTTTCGGTTAGATCGCCTTCACTGATTTTTTCAGCTGATGCGACAATTCGTCTCAATGGCTTTGTGATCGACCGGATTACAAAATAAATTGCCGTAATGCCAGCTGCGATGGCAATCGCCAGAACGATTGAAGCCATGGTTAGAACTTTGCTTGCAGCCTCACGGATCTCGTCCGTATACATCGTACCGCTGATTTTCCAGCCTGTTGTTTCGCTTGTGGCAAATGCCATTTTCTTCTCTTTGCCTTGGTGCGTGTATTCAAAGTCGCCGCTTTTATTTTTGTAGAGCTTATCAACCCAATCTTCTTTTAACTCTGTTCCCGCTTTTTCTCCGGAGTACGCAATGACTTTTTTATTTGGGCTTAAGATAAAAGCATAGCCTTCTTTACCGATATTGATTCCTTTCGTGGTTGCGACCAGGTCATCAATTTTCAAATCTATGGCGACAACGCCTGAACCATCCTCCGTCTGGCGGGCAATGGTGACGACCATTTTTCCTGTTGAAATAGATTCATAAGGCTCAGTAACGATGGTTTTGCCTTTATTGGCCATTGCTTCTTTGTACCAATCTCGTTCTAAAGCATTAAAATCACTCGGCATGTCTGCGTACGGATACCGTGTGAAATCCCCGTCTTTACTGCTGGAAAATACTGCAGCGACATTGTCATTCATTTGGATAAATTGTTTAAATTCCTTTTTCATCTCTGTTTTCTTTTTATCCTTAAACTTATCTGCTGTAGCCCATTCAGTGAAAAACGCCAGGCTTTTTTCAGTCGTGCTGATTTTATCATCAATGATATGATCTAATATGTGGACATTTTCCTTTGCGCTTTGTGTCATCTGTATATCAAGGGAGGCAACTGCTGAATGATAAGCGCTTACCGAGAGGACGGTAATGGGAACAATTAAGATCAGCATGAAAGAAATAATAAGTCTCCTGGCAATTGATGACTTGCGAATAGTGGTGAGTGTTTTTTTCATTTCATATTGAACCTTCTTTCAATAATTTACAAATTATATCGGCAGTTCTTCCTTTATATTACATTGCAAATGAAGAAAAAAATGAAAAATAGTTCTAACATCATTTTGTTTATTAGGTCTTTGGGATTATTTCCTCCACGAAAAAACAGCGCTGATAAGCGCTGTTTTTCTGCTTTTATTCGATTTTGAATTGCTTCGTCAGATCACGAAGCTCTTCTGCCATCTGCGCAAGAGTGGTCGCTGATGAACTGATTTCTTCCATAGAGGCGAGCTGCTCCTCGGCTGATGCGGCAATGTCTTGGATGCTTGCCGAACTTTCTTTTGACACATCGGCAATGCCGCTGACGGCTGCTGAAACATGCTGTGAACGTCCTGACAGCTGGTTGACGGTGGAATTCATCGTCTGCAATTTGCCCGCGATCTCGTTTGTCATATTGAAAATGCTTTGGAAGCTTTCTTTTGTATTGTCTGTGACAACAAGTCCAGACTGTACTTCCTGATTGACCTCTCTAAACATGTGAAGAGAGGTTTCGATTTCTGCTACAATTTCTTGAATCAGCTTTTCGATTTCTTTTGCTGAATCGGCTGATTGAACTGCCAGTTTGCGCACTTCCTCCGCAACGACCGAGAAGCCGCGTCCAGATTCTCCGGCACGCGCAGCTTCAATGGCTGCGTTTAATGCCAGCAGGTTTGTTTGGTCAGCGATGCCGTTGATGACTCTCAAAATGCTTGTAATATCTTTTGATTTTCCTTCTAAGCCTTTGACTACAGCTTCAGCCTGCTGAACCGATTGATTAATCGAGTTCATTTGTCCGACTGTCTGCTGGACAAACTTTTCACCCGTTCCGGCGATTTCCGTTGATTGGATAGAAGCCTTTGTAATGTCTGATGATGTTTGTGAGACTTGCTGGAGCCCTTCATTCATTAAGTTTAGCTGATGAGAGCTGGATTCAACCTTTTCGCTTTGCTCCTCGTTTCCGTTTGAGAACTGCTCAATCGCCATCGTGATATGCTCGGTGGCTTTACTTGTTTGTCCGGCAGATGCGGTAAGCTGTTCGGACGATGCGGCCACATTGTTCACCGAATCCTGAATAGCGCTGATCAGTGAGCGGAGAGATTGTCCCATTTCATTGAAGCTTTCCCCAAGCTCTCCAAGCTCATCTTTTGAACGGATTTCGATCGTTTCTGTCAGATCCCCGCTGCTGATCGTTTTCGATGATTGAACGAGACGTTTTAACGGTTTTGTAATCGATCGAACGATAAACAGAATTAAAAACCCGCCTGCCACAATGGAAGCAATCAGCACGATCATGCCTGTTATGAGCACAGACTTTGAAGCATCCCTGATTTCATCCACATACATTGTGCCAGCTATTTTCCACCCAGTCAGTTCATTTGTTGTAAAGGTCATCTTTTTATCTTCGTTACCCAGAGTATATTGGAGTTCACCGCTGTTATCGGCATACATTTCGGCGACCCAGTCTCCTGATAGCTTTTCTCCAGCCTTATGGTCCTGATGGGCGACATAGGTTTTGTTTTTCGTTGCAATGAAAACATAGCCTTCTTTTCCGACCTTGATTTGTTTCATCTGCTCTAACAATTTATCAATAGTGATATCCATGGCGACAACGCCAGATCCGTCCTTCAACTTCTGGGCAATGGTAATAACCATGCTTCCGTCACTCGCTGCCACGTAAGGATCTGTCACGACAATGTCACCACCTGCCTTCATCGCATTTTGGTACCAAGGTCGTTGTCTCGGATCGTATCCATCCGGCAATTGTTCTTTTGGCGCTTGTATGTAGGTGCCGTTTTGTGCGCCTCCATAAATTCTGGCTACCCCTTGATTGATAGATACGTATTGTGAAAAATTGGCCTTGAGCTCTTCTTGATTAGTCTTTCCTTTGAATGCTGATCTTTTAAGAGATTCACTGAAAAGGTGACCGCTGTCACTTTTGCTCCCAGATCATTTGTAACGGTTGTATTAAATGTATCGACACTGCTTTTCGCATTTCCCATAATTTCCTGATCCAGCTTTCCGCTGGCGCTTCGATAAGAACTAACTTCCAATATAAGAATAGGGATAATGAGAATCGCAATAAATGAGACGATTAATTTTCTTGAGATAGACGGTTTCTTCAGCCAATTGATAAAAGTCTTCATGTCCAGTTTCTCCTTCAGTTTTGATACCGTATATATCGGCTCTGCTTAAAAAAGTTTTAAAACAAAAAATGGAAGAAGTTCTTCTTCGGCTGTCTTCTGTCTTTTTAGCTTTCATTGCCCAAGCCCTTTGCATATCTTATAAAAAACAAGGGGGGCTAAAGATGATTATTGTATCCGGACAATTGCTCCGTCCCCAAGATATTGAAAACTGGCAGATTGATGAGAATCTAAATCCTCTGTTAAAAGAGATGATCGAGACGCCTGTTCAGTTTGATTATCATTCAATTGCAGAACTGATGTTTGAGCTTAAACTGCGGATGAATATTGTTGGAGCGGCTAAAACGCTGCACAAAAGCGGGGCGAAGTTTGCCACTTTTTCAAAGACATACGGGAATACAGCGTATTGGAGGGTTTCACCGGAAGGCGCCTTGGAGCTGAAATACAGAATGCCGCCTTCAAAAGCGATTCGGGACATTGCTGAAAACGGCCCGTTTTACGCGTTTGAATGTGCGACCGCAATTGTCATCATTTATTACTTGGCCTTGATCGATACAATCGGGGAGGGAAAATTTGATGCCACTTTTGACAGAATTATTTTATATGACTGGCACTATGAGAAATTGCCAATATATACGGAAACAGGACATCACTTTTTTCTCGGAGATTGTTTGTATTTTAAAAACCCTGAATTTGATCCGCAAAAAGCGCAGTGGAGAGGCGAAAATGTGATTTTACTGGGAGAAGATAAATATTTTGCCCATGGCCTCGGAATCTTAAGCGGACGGCAAATTATTGATAAGCTGAATTCTTTTAGAAGAGAAGGAGCCATACAGCCAGCCTACCTTCTGTCTCAGGCAACCAGACTGGATGTTCCGTCTCTGTACCGCTTCGTCCGCTAAAAAACCCCATCGCCTATTTTCGAGACGATGGGGTTTCAAATGCTTTTCGTTTTCGATAAAAAGGGGCTGTACCGAAAAACTGGTTCGCAGCCCACTCCATTTTTTCAAGGTCATGTCTTGTCACAATTTGATCTAGGCTGCTCCATTTGATAAAGCGGACAAAATAGTAGCCCTTGATAGGAGCCATTGTAACTTTTGAGTGAGGCCAGCCTTCAAATACAAACTCAATTTTCCCTCTTTTTTTATAAGAATATTGAAGAATGTTCATCATCTGTCACCTCTGTTGATCAAGTTACGTTCGGCAAAGCTCGGCTAACAGCGTTTTCATATCAGCGGGCCCGTTCAGCATTCCGATAACTTGCCCATCCCAGGAGACATGTATGCGGAATCTTTTTCTTTGGCTGCGTGTTTTCTCATCGGAGTTGTTAACGTGTTTTGCAATGGATAAGAAAGCGCGTTTGCCGCCTCAGTCTGCTGCTCTTTCTGATTGACTATACTCCTTGCAGGCTTACCCCATACTTCATTTGCCCCTTTATGAAAACCCTCCTGTTACCCCATGATTTTGATGTAACAAGCCCGTGTACGCGGGCCGTCAAATTCACAGAAATAAATGCCTTGCCATGTTCCAAGAATCAGCCGGCCGTTTTCGATAATGACATGCTGTGAAGCTCCCACCGTACTCGACTTCATGTGCGCAGCTGTATTGCCCTCCATGTGGCGGTCCAGCTCGTGTTCCCACGGATACACCTCATCAAATCTTCTGAGCATATCTCTTTTGACATCCGGATCGGCATTTTCATTAATTGTAATGCCCGCTGTCGTATGAGGACAGTAAATCAGCGCTGCGCCGCTCGTTACACCTGTTTCTCGAAGAAACACTTCCACCTCGCTGGTGATTTCAATCATTTCATCTCGTTTGTTCGTTTTGATTTGCAGTGTTTTCAGCATTTGTTTCTCCTTTCATTTGTCCGCTCTTTTTGCTAATTCGTTCTGTGTTTTTATTTTCCTGTTAAACCGCTCACATAAACCTGATAAAAAATAAAATCTCCAGTCTCTGGCTGGAGTTTAGCTCCATAGATATATTCTTGCTTCATACGGCTTTAACAGTACTGATGTCATGTGCTTATGCGGCTTTGTTTCCACATTTGACAATAGGAGTGCGTCTGATGACAATAGCAAGCCGGGGTGCTTAAATAAGGCCGGCGCTCCTGTCAGATTGGCTGCAATCAGTGCAGTATGGCTATCGTTTTTCCGAAGATAAGCAAAGATTTGCTGATCTTCCGGTAAAATGAGTGTATATGTCCCATTGATCAAAACATAAAACATCGTATGTTTGGCGCAGCTTGATCAGGCTCTTGTAAAAGTGGTATACAGATGTTTTATCGTTTTTTTGCGCCTCGGCGTTCAGCCATTTGTAATTCTCATTGATTCCGATCCACGGTTCGGCCTCAGAAAATCCGGCGTATGGATTAGCATTCCATTGCATCGGCGTCCGTGAATTGTCCCTTCCCTTTTTCCAGACAATCTTCATCACGTCCTCGTGTGATGCGCCCTTCGCTGTTTCTATTTCATACAGGCGTTTCATTGCGACATCATCATAGTCCTCAATAGACGGAAATGCCACGTTTGTCATGCCGAGTTCCTGACCCTGATAAATAAACGGTGTGCCTTTCATGAGAAAATAAACAGCGGCAAGCGCTTTTGTACTTTCCTTCAGGTACACACCGTCGTCTCCCACACAGAAACAGAACGGGGCTGGTCGTGATTTTCCATAAACAAAGCATTCCAGCCGGTCCCTTCAAGACTGTCCTGCCAGTCAGTTAGAATTCGCTTGAAGGAAGCGATATTAATGCTTTCATTGATCTCTACATCCCACAGGCCGAGATGCTCAAATTGAAAAATCATGCTGAAGATGCCGTTTTTTTCTCCAGCCCAATCTGCCGCTTCCTTTGCAGCGACACCGTTTGCCTCACCGACTGTCATAATCGGATAGCGGGAAAATGTGTTTTCTTTCAGCTCTCTTAGGAAATCCATTATGCCGTCAGCATTCATATGATAGGGGAAGGAAGGAACGCAATCCAGCCCTTTTGGATTTGGCATATCGGGAAGGCCTTCTTTTTTCTTTATATGCGTAATGGCATCCACCCGAAATCCGTCAATTCCTTTATCAAGCCACCAATTCATCATGTCGTAAACGGCATTTCTCACCTTTTCATTCTCCCAATTCAAATCAGGCTGTTTTTTATCAAAAAGGTGGAGATAATACTGGCTGGTCTCTTGATCATACTGCCATGCCGGCCCGCCGAAAATGCTTTCCCAATTGTTCGGCGCTTTTCCGTTTTTGCCGTCCTTCCAAATATACCAGTCACGCTTTGCGGAGTGTATGGATGAACGGGATTCAATAAACCATGGATGTTCGTCGCTTGTATGGTTTACGACAAGATCCATAATCAGCTTCATGCCCAGCTCATGAATGTCACCAAGCAGCTGGTCGAAATCCGGCATGGTGCCGAAATCGCTTAATATGTTTTGATAATCCTTGATATCATAGCCGTTATCAGCATTAGGCGAATCATACAGCGGGCAAATCCAGATGACGTCAGCTCCCAGCTCTTTTATGTAATCAAGCTTGGATCTGATTCCTTGAATATCCCCGATTCCATCCCCATTTGAATCTTTAAAACTGCGGGGATAAATTTGGTAGACAACCGATTCCTTCCACCAAGCCTTATTCATACAGCCACTCCCTTCTAAGTGTCCGTCTATATATCTTATGTAGAAAAAAGGCTTTACAGCATTGCTTTTTCCGAAAACCGCCAGCCGTCATAAAAAAACAGCCGTTCAATCTCCGGCTGCTTTTTATAAAAAATCGGTTTTTTTAATTTCTACAAAACGGATATGATGATCTTCGGCGTCGAGGATTTTAAATTCACACCCCTCGGCGTGAATCACATCTCCTGCTTTCAGCTCCATTTTTTGCGTCAGGAGCCAGCCTGCAATCGTATCAATTTCTTCGTTTTCAATCGCAATGTCGAACAGATCGTTTACTTCGTCTATTAACGCTTTTCCATCCATCACATAATGATGCTCGCCTTTTTTCAAAATATGCGGCGTTTCATCCTGATCATATTCATCGCGGATTTCCCCGACGATTTCCTCGATAATATCCTCGACAGTGACAAGCCCCGCTGTCCCCCCGTATTCATCTACGAGAATGGCCATGTGAATCCGCTCCTTCTGCATGCGAATCAAAAGCTGCTGAACAGGGATGCTTTCAATGACTCTGATGACGGGCCTCATAATCTGCTTCAGCTTAATCGGCTGTCCGAGAAAATAAGCTTTAAACATATCTTTGCTGTTGATGATCCCTAAAATATGATCCTTGTCTTCTTTAATAACAGGGTAACGTGTATACCGTTCATTAATGATGTGATGAATCGCTTCTTCTAGCGACTGCTCCAGAGAGATGACCGCAATTTCTGTCCGCGGAATCATAATCTCTCTTGCTACACGGTTGTCGAATTCAAAAATCTTATTCACATAGCGGAACTCAGACTGATTGATTTCTCCCTTTTCATAGCTTTCTGAAAGGATCAGCCTCAGTTCCTCCTCGCTTATGACAACCTCATGCTCCTTCACTGAATGAAAGCCAAACAATTTCACAAGAAAACTTGCAGAGCCGTTCAATGCTTTAATAAACGGATACGTGATTTTATAAAACCAGATCAGCGGCTTTGCAATCCATAAACTGACAGCTTCAGCCTTTTGAATGGAAACCGTTTTCGGAGCAAGCTCACCCATTACCACATGCAAAAAAGTGACGATGATAAATGCAATTACAAATGTGACAATGTGGTTAAACGGTTCCGGTATGCCTGCCGCTGTAAATAAGGGATGAAGAATGCGTTCAAATGTAGGCTCACCAAGCCATCCAAGGCCGAGGGCTGTAATTGTAATCCCGAGCTGGCAGGCTGATAAATACTCGTCAAGATTGGAGATGATTTTATGTGCGGCAAGCGCCCGGCTGTCTCCGCTTTCGATGAGCTGATTGATTTTTGAACCTCTGATTTTGACGATTGCAAATTCCGCTGCAACGAAAACAGCCGTAATGCCAATCAAAACAAAAATGGCGATCAATTGTAATATAAGCAAAAAAAACCCTTACCATAAATGGTAAGGGGCCACCTCCTTAACGTTAATTCTCATTACGACCGTTTAAGAAGATCATCACAAAGCGAAGAAGTTCAAACAGGGAAACCAGGGCGGCGGCCACATACGTTAAGGCGGCGGCGCTCAGCACTTTATTTACCCCATTCTCTTCATTATTCCTGATGAATCCTTCTGACACAATAATTTGCTTCGCGCGTGAACTTGCATTGAATTCGACAGGCAGTGTAATCAGCTGGAAAAAGACAGCAGCTGAAAATAAAATGATGCCAAGCCCGATCAAATTCAGGCTGCCGAGAAGCATGCCCCCTAAGAAAAGCATAGGAGCTACACCGGATGCAAAATTCACGACTGGGAAGATTTTATGTCTCAGCACAAGCGCACCATATGACTCCTGATGCTGCAAGGCATGTCCGACTTCATGGGAAGCTACGGAGATGGCGGAAATTGAGCGGCCATAATAAACCGGCTCAGATAAACGCACCACCCGTCTTGTCGGGTCGTAATGGTCTGTTAAAGTGCCTCTTACCGGTTCGACCGGCACGTCGTAAAGACCGTTTATATCTAAAATCCGTCTTGCCGTTTCTGCCCCTGTACGTCCGCTTGAGGCTTCCACTTTTGAATATTTTTCAAAGTTGCTCTTCACTTTAAATTGTGCCCAAAACGACAATCCCAATGCGGCTATTGTTAAAAATATAAACAGCATTTTTCATCATCCTTTTTCCATAATCAAATCTCTCTTTATTACAATTATTTTAATGAGTTTTCTTTCTCGTGTACAGAAAAGCGCTTTTTTTTCCTGCTCGGTGCACACATTCCAATCAGCAGAAAGACAAATCCTGCTGAAAACAAATAAAAGGCAAAGCTGCCGACAAGCTCTTTTAGAAAACGAAGCCAGGAGAAGCTGCCGGAAAAGTGATTATATGAATTCAAATCGAAAATAAACAAAATCACCGCGGATGCCGCCAGCTGCGTACCAATCAAAACCACGATCGTTCTTTGTATGACCGTCATCTATTTTCATCCTTTTTGTTTTAGTTTATGGAGAAATCCGTTTTATATGTTTTGTTCATTTTTTGAAAAACATCACCGTAAGTGGGACATACTGTTAGAAAAAAGCACGGGTGTGATGGAAGCCATGAAAGTGACGAGTGAGGAAAAGGAACAGCTGAGCACAGCAATCGACCGAATGAATGAAGGTCTGGACGCATTTATTCAGCTTTATAACGAATCGGAAATCGATGAGCCTCTTATTCAGCTTGATGATGATACCGCCGATTTAATAAAGCAGGCGCGAGATATGTACGGCCAGGAGAAGCTAAACGAGAAATTAAATACGATTATTAAACAGATTTTATCCATCTCATTATCTGAAGAAGGAGAAAAAGAATGAAAACAAATCGGATATTTATTTCATGGCTCAAGTGGCCGTTATTTATCCGAATCGGGGTTATTATTTTATTTCTGATTCTTTTGTTTGGCCAAATTATTTATATTCTTGAGCCGAAGCAGTTCACTTCGGTTTTTGAGGGCATTTGGTGGGCTGTCGTTACCGTTTCGACAGTCGGCTATGGAGATTATGTGCCGCACACGCCGCTGGGACAGGTGGCGGGGATACTGCTGATTTTGAGCGGAGCAAGCTTTGTCACTGCATATTTCGCCACATTATCAGCGGCCGCATTCAGCAGGCAGCACCGCTACATCGAAGGAAAAGTCGCTTACAAAGGGCGCGGCCACATCATTCTGATCGGGTGGAATGAAAAAACAAATCGGCTGCTGAAGGACCTGCAGCTTACGGCTCCTTCCAAAACGGTTGTACTGATTGATGAATCTTTAAAAGAAGGCCCGCTTATTGAAAACGTCCATTTCATACGCGGACACGCTGCCGAAGATGAGACACTCAAACGGGCCAATATTACTGAAGCGGAATCAGTGATGATTACAGCCGATCAGTATAAAAGTGAAGCTGAAGCAGATATGCTGTCAGTGCTGATTCTTTTATCAGTTAAAGGGCTTAACCCCCTTGCTTATTGCATCGTCGAGATTTTGACTGACCGGTTTGTCACAAATGCGGAGCGGGCAGGCGCTAATCAAATTATCGGTACTTCAGAATTTATCAGCCGGGCTATGCTTCAGCATTACCAAATCAAAGTACGGCCGTCTAAGCAGAACGAAATCACACTGACGCTTGATCAGCAAGTGAAGCTTCTTCCTGTTCCTGACGATCTAAGGGGAGCCGCTTACAAAACGTGTATCCTCTATTTTCTTGATCACAACACGACTATTATCGGCGTACAAAAAGAGGAAGGGCCCATGCTTTCCCCTCCTCTCACATACAAAGTGCTCGAAACAGATTATTTCCTTGTGGTCTAATGCAGCAGTACATCCTCCAATTCTTTCACAAGGGAGGCGCCGATGTCCAAATACGCTGGATCAATTTCCGCGTCTCGCCTTTCCGGCTCGGAAAATTGATTAAAGAGTGATTGGAAAGGACCTCCCTCGGCATCATCGTCAAGACCTGCCTGGAACACCTGCCTCAGCATAAACGGCGTTCCGATCCGGACGGCCGCACCGCGTTCATCGAGACTGCCTTTTACCGCATTGACTGGAATCCTTAAAAACAAATAGCCATTTGTATCATCAATTTTATAATCAAAGAAGCCGTGATCGTATTCCCAGCCGCCGTTTATCACATAACCGAGCGGCTTCATTATTTGTTCCAATTCTTGAAGCAGAAAAGACTGCCCATCTATCGCGGAAGGTATTGTAATCATCAAAAATGCCCCTTTTTCACTTATCCTGTCCTGCCGAACAAGACTTCATTCAGAGACGCACTACATGGAAATCGTTGTTTCTTTCGTACGGCTAACAGAAAAGAAAGCGCATTCAATTAAAAGGTAAACAGCCATTGCCGCCGCAAGCCCTGCAGCAGATTCCCACGAAACATAAACAACTGCGGCATAGAGTCCTAATTTAGTGAAAAGCGCATGAGATCGTTTTAACTGCATCATCCGGTGTACCGCATCGGTAAAAAGCGCAAGCGGCAAAGCAATAAGAAGAAAGGCGTGGATGAAAAAGTGTGATAACGTGCTGCCAAAGCTTGAAGAAAACTCTGTATACACGGCATCAAAGGAGATGAGGATACTTAGAATAGCCGCAGAAAAACTGGCAATGATGAGATGTTTAACCATTTGTTTCATGAACATCAGCACCTTTCTATTTTATAAAAAGCCGACCGGCAAATGCCAGTCAGCTTTCTCACATTAATCTTCCAGACGTTTTTCAAGCTCTGCTTTTTTCTCTTCAAAGCCAGGTTTGCCAAGCAATGCAAACATATTGACTTTATATGCCTCTACTCCAGGCTGGTCAAACGGATTGACGCCCAGAAGATAGCCGCTCATCGCGCAGGCTTTTTCGAAGAAGTATACAAGGTATCCAAAAGTATATGCATTCAGCTCAGGAATGTTGACGATTAAGTTCGGAACATTTCCGTCCGTATGTGCAAGCATTGTGCCCTGGAAAGCTTTCTTGTTAACGAAATCTACTGTTTTTTCAGCTAAATAGTTTAAGCCGTCAAGATCGTTATCCGCTTCTTCGATTGTCAGTTCATGTTTAGGTTTCTCTACATTCAGTACCGTTTCGAATAAATCTCTTCGGCCTTCTTGTACATACTGGCCTAATGAATGAAGGTCTGTTGAATAGTTAGCTGAAGAAGGATAAATGCCCTTCTCATCTTTCCCTTCACTTTCTCCGAACAGCTGCTTCCACCATTCTGCGAAGTATTGAAGCGCCGGTTCGTAGTTGATCAGCATTTCAATTGTTTTGCCCTTATTATAAAGCACATTGCGAACGACCGCATATTGGTATGCAGGGTTTTCTTCTAATTCCGATGTGGCAAAATCTCTGCTCGCATCCAGTGCGCCTTTCATCATCTCGTCAATGTTGACGCCGCTTACAGCGATCGGCAAGAGGCCTACAGCTGTTAATACAGAATAACGGCCGCCAACGTCATCAGGGATGACAAATGATTCGAAGCCTTCTTCGTTAGATAGCGTTTTTAATGCGCCGCGCTCTTTATCAGTTGTTGCGTAAATCCGCGCTTTCGCTTCTTCTTTGCCGTATTTCTCTTCAAGAAGCTTGCGAAAAATGCGGAAAGCGATTGCAGGTTCAGTTGTCGTGCCTGATTTAGAAATCACATTAATAGAGAAGTCAACATCTTCAAGAAGATCCATGACATCTCTCATATAAGATGAGCTGATGTTATTTCCGATGAAAATAACTTGCGGATTGCCGCGTTTTGCTTTTGGCAAAGTATTATAAAACGCGTGATTAAGCGCTTCAATCGCAGCCCGCGCCCCAAGGTAAGAACCGCCGATGCCGACAACAAGCAATACATCAGAATCAGATTTGATTTTTTCCGCGCTTTTTTTAATGCGCGCGAATTCTTCTTTATCATAATGTTCAGGGAGGTCCACCCAGCCTAGAAAATCGCTGCCAGCGCCTGTTTTTTCATGAATATTATGGTGTGCTGTTTTTACAAAGTCCCGCAGGTATGTAAGTTCATGTTCGTTGAAGAAAGTCAACGCTTTTGAGTAGTCAAAGCGTACATGCGTCATTGCTTGTCCCTCCATAACGGTATAATGTTTTCATCTTTCACTTTATATGAACTTATCTGTGAAATCAAGTCAGGATAAAAGGGCGGAATGACTGGGTTCCGCCCTCTGGGTTTATAGAGACGCGCGAAGGATGGCAAGCACGTCATCTTTGTTCAGTTTTTGGAAGTTGCCGAAGCCGCCGTGTTCCATTTCTTTGGCTGCGATATCAGCAATCAGCTCTAGCTTTTCTTCTCCGATATTATAATCGGCAAGTCGGGAAGGCGCGCCGAGGCTTGTCCAGAATGCAGACAGCTTATCGATGCCTTCAAGCGCAATTTCTTTATCTGTTTTGCCTTCAGTATCAATGTCAAACATGTTTATCATGAGGTTTTTAAAGCGGCCGACATTTGTATCAAGCGTGTGTCTCATCCAGTTCGGGAACAGAATCGCAAGTCCGCCTGCATGCGGAATATCATAAACAGCTGATACGGCATGCTCCATAGTGTGAGAAGCCCAGTCGCCGAAGTAACCCATTTGAAGCGTGCCATTCAGAGCGATTGTGCCTGCATATAAAATCGTTTCACGATGTTTGTAATTTTCCAGATCCTCCAATAGTTTTGGAGCTGTTTCAATTACCGTCTGCAGAACAGCAAAACACATTCTGTCTTGCAGCGGCGTATTTTCGACATTATGGAAGTACTGTTCAAATACGTGGCTCATCATGTCAACCATGCCGTATACTGTTTGATTTTCTGGGACAGTGAACGTGTTTTCAGGATCTAAAATCGAAAAGCGCGGATGAGTCACATTGCTGCCCCATACATATTTCTCGTTTGTTTCCCAATTTGTAATCACGGAATCAGGGTTCATTTCAGAGCCTGTCGCAGCAAGAGTTAAAACAGTACCGAACGGCATCGCATCTTCTGCTGTTACTTTTTTGCTGAAAATATCCCAAGCGTCGCCGTCGTATTTAACGCCGGCAGCAATTGCTTTTGTGCAGTCAATGACACTTCCGCCGCCGACAGCAAGCAGAAAATCAATGTAATGCTCTCTGCATATGGCTATGCCTTTTTCCACTGTTGCAAGACGCGGGTTCGGCTCTACACCTGCCAGTTCATGAACTACAGCGCTTTCATCTTTTAAAATGCCTGTAACTTGATCATAGAGACCGTTGCGCTTAATGCTGCCGCCGCCGTAAACAAGCAGCACCTTCTTGCCGTATTGTTTTAATTCTTTTCTTAAGTGTTCAATCTGACCTTTCCCGAAGATCAGCTTCGTCGGGTTGTAATAAGTGAAATTTTCCATAGTAGAACCTCCAAATGATGTTGCTGGCAAAAAACAGATTTCCCATTGTAACATAAGCAGACAAAAAGAAAAAGGGAAGCAGCCAACGGCTGTTTCCCTTTTTTTATAGAGATGCTTTCAAAATGTCAAGCACATCTTCTTTATTGAGTGATTTAAATTGGCCGAATGTACCGTTAGCCATAGCCTTTTCAGCAATGGTATCAAGCTGCTCATCATTGATATCATAATCAGCAAGACGGTTAGGAGCGCCAAGGCTTGTCCAGAACGCAGACAGCTTATCAATACCTTCAAGTGCGATTTCCTCATCTGTTTTACCAGCTTCTTCCACTCCAAACACACGAACTGCAAGCTGTTTCATGCGGGCAGGGTTTTCAGACAATGTGTGTCTCATCCAGTTCGGGAACAGAATCGCCAGTCCACCGGCATGAGGAATATCATAAACGGCTGATACTGCATGTTCAATATTATGAGTTGCCCAATCTCCTCTTGCACCCATAGAAAGCATGCCGTTTAATGCAATTGTTCCTGTGTACAGGATCGTCTCACGCAATTCGTAATTTTCGAGATCATCGATCAGCTTAGGCGCTGTTTCAATGACTGTGCGCAGAAGTGACTCGCACATACGATCCTGATACGGCGTGTTTGATACATGATGGAAGTATTGTTCGAATACGTGGCTCATCATGTCAACCATACCGTAGATCGTGTGATTTTTAGGAACGGTGAATGTATTTACCGGATCAAGAATCGAGAATTTAGGGAATACAAGCGGGCTGCCCCAGCCATATTTTTCTTTTGTTTCCCAATTTGTAATAACCGAGCCTGAGTTCATTTCAGAACCAGTTGCGGCGAGAGTCAATACAGTTCCGAATGGCAAAGCATCCTTAGGCTGATGTTTTTTCGTGACGATATCCCACGCATCACCATCATACTTCGCTCCTGCGGCAATCGCTTTTGTACAGTCGATGACACTTCCACCGCCGACAGCGAGCAAGAAATCAATGTTATGTTCTTTGCAGATGGCAACACCTTTATTAACAGTCGACACACGCGGATTCGGTTCTACACCTGCTAATTCATGTGTGGTCACTCCGGCTTTATTTAGCTGTTCAATCACTTGATCATACAGACCGCTGCGTTTAATGCTTCCGCCTCCGTAGACAAGCAATACGTTTTTCCCGTATGATTTGAGTTCCTCCGGCAGTCTTTCCACTTCTCCGCGCCCGAAAATTAATTTGGTCGGATTCCAGTATGTAAAGTTTTGCATGACATCTCCTCCTTAGATTTTTATTATGCAGAATGTCCTCACTACATGTAAAGCAATCAGCTCTCACAGGCCAACATATCGCTTGGTTTTATATGGATAGACGCTGGGAAAGAAACAGATACAGGTGAGGGCAGACCAGTTTCCCTCAATATGGAGAATGCATGTATAGATTCTCCAATATGTCACAATCTATAACTGTTTTAATAATTCATGAAGGAGGTTGCAAAACATGAGCACCATTCAAAGAATTTGTCTTGCTTTAACGATTATTGGCGCTATTAACTGGGGACTGATCGGATTTTTCCAATTTGACTTAGTAGCGGCCATCTTCGGCGGCCAAGGGTCAGCTCTTTCCCGCATCATCTACGGACTTGTCGGAATCGCCGGATTAATCAACCTCGGTCTGCTGTTTAAACCAAACGAGGAAAGATCCCGTGAAGAGGCAGCAAATCCTGAAATGCGATAGGATAAAAAAGCACCGGACATCCCTGTCCGGTGCTTTTTTCATGCTTATTTTTTGATAAGGTCTTTGCGGTTGGACATTTCAATCCACTCTTCAAGCTTATCTTTTAATGTGTTGAAACCTTGTGGTGTAGAAGCTTCTTCACTTACTTGCGCAGCTTTAGGTTTTCTTGGTTTGCTTTCTTTTTTCTCTGGCGCGGCTTGTGTCGCACGAATTGAAAGGCTGATTTTTCCTTTTTCTTCATCAACAGCAAGTACTTTTACTTGTACTTCGTCGCCAACTGAAAGGTGCTCGTTGATATCTTTTACGAAACCGTGAGTCACTTCAGAAATGTGTACTAAACCTTGAGTTTCTTCATCTAATGCAACAAACGCACCATACGCTTGTAATCCTGTAACTTTACCAGTGTAAACACTGCCCACTTCAAATTTTGCTGCCATTCATAACAACTCCTAAGTTAAATTAAATATCTGTTTATACGCAATTTAAAATTATATCACACATGTCTAATTTCCGCAAAGAAAACTTTTTATTAAGAAATCAGGTTTATACACAGCAAAAAGGGGGTAACCTGAAAATACTAAAGGCTTTCTAGTATTCCCCCTTTTATTGGATGCGAACAAAAGGTTCGTATCTTTTTTTATGTTGTTTTATGCAGGAAGCGTTTCATTCTGACTAACGCTTCTTGAAGCTGCTCGATCGAGGTTGCGTATGAACAGCGAATATACCCTTCACCGCTCGGACCAAACACACTTCCCGGAACAACAGCCACTTTTTCCTGCGTCAGAAGCTCTTCGGCAAACTGCTCCGAGCTCATTCCCGTGCTTTTGATGGATGGAAAAGCATAGAAAGCGCCGCCTGGATGATGACAGCTGAGGCCGATTTCATTGAGCGTTTCCACAAATAAATTCCGCCTTCTCCGGTAGCTTTTTTTCATTTTTTCTACATCTTCTATGCCGTTCTTCAAGCCTTCAAGGGCGGCAAACTGCGCCATTGCCGGCGCGCACATCATCGCATACTGGTGAATTTTAAGCATTGCATCCCGAAGCAAAGGTGGTGCTGCGGCAAAACCGAGCCTCCAGCCCGTCATCGCAAACGCTTTTGAAAAGCCTGAGATGACAACCGTCCGTTCCTTCATTCCCGGTAATGCCGCTATGCTTGTAAATTCCTCATCATATGTCAGCTCCGCGTAGATTTCGTCGGCTAAGACGATGACATCATGTTTTTTGGCAAACTCAGCAATCTCATTCAGCTCTTCCTTTGTATAAACTGAACCTGTCGGATTCGAAGGCGAGCAGATGAGAATGGCTTTTGTTTTTTCAGTGACTACCGCTTCAAAATCCGCAGCCGTTGCTTTAAACCCTTTGTCTGCCGTTGTATGAACGTGAACCGGGATACCCCCTGCCAAAGAAACAAGCGCATCGTACGCCACAAAACACGGCTCAGGAATGATGACTTCCTCACCTGGATTCACAATGGCGCGGATCGCAATATCCAAAGCCTGACTTGCCCCTACTGTCACAATCAGCTCATTGTCTGGCGAGTAGCTAAGGTCAAACCTGCTGCTCAAATAACGGCTGATTTCTTCACGCAAAGAGTATAAGCCGGCATTTGCCGTGTATGACGTATATCCTTGTTCAAGGGAGAGGATGCTTGCTTCTCGGACATTCCATGCGGTAACAAAATCAGGTTCGCCGACGCCTAAAGAAATGACGCCTTCCATCGTTGCCGCCAGATCAAAGAATTTGCGGATGCCGGACGGCTTTATTTGTTGTACATAATCAGATAAATAAGAAGTCATTTACGGTGACACCACAATTCTTTTGTCGTCGTCTCCTGTTTCAAACACTTTGCCGTCATGCTTGTATTTTTTCAGGATAAAATGGGTTGTCGTAGAGACAACTGAATCAAGCGTGGATAGTTTATCTGAAACAAACCGCGCTACGTCAGACATTGAATTGCCGCGAATCACGACAGACAAATCGTACACTCCTGACATCAGGTAAACTGATTCAACCTCTTGGAACCGGTAGATCCGTTCTGCCACTTCATCAAAACCGACTCCCCGCTTCGGCGTTACTTTCACGTCAATCATGGCTGTGACCCCTTCATGTCCGTCGACTTTTCGCCAGTCAATCATAGCAGAATAATCAATGATAACCTTTTCTTTTTCCAGCTTGTCAATAATAGTTTGGACTTCATTTACAGGGATACCCGCCATCTTTGCGATTGTTTCTAAATCGGCGCGGCTGTTTTCGTCTAAAATTTCTAATATTTCTGTTTCTTTTTCTGTCAATTTCATTCGATTCACACCTTTGCAATGTCAAGAAATCTCATGACATTATATCACGTTTTTTGACGAATGCTAAGAAAAAAACGAGGAGAAACTTCCGCTAGAATTGACAATTTCAGGGCACAATACAGACATCACATGAAAGGAAGTGACATAGAATGGAGGCGGTTTCACCAACAAGGCGGCTAACAGTCGATGGCGTAAATGTATATTACGAACATTATCAAAATCCGGGCAGGCAAACGCTGGTTTGCATACACGGTTTTTTATCGTCTGCTTTCAGCTTCAGAAAAGTCATCCCTCTCCTTCAGGACAGGTACGACATCATCGCGCTTGATTTGCCTCCTTTCGGCCAATCTGAAAAATCAAGAACATTTATCTATACCTATCAAAACCTCGCAAAGCTTGTCATCGGGATTTTGGAACACTTGCAAGTCAAGCAGGCTGCGCTTGTCGGCCATTCTATGGGCGGACAGATTTCGCTGGCTGCTGCTCTCCAAAAGCCGGAGCTTTTTTCAAGGATTGTGCTGCTTTGCAGTTCAGGGTATTTAAAACGTTCGCACCCATCGATCATTTTCGGGACCCATCTTCCGTATTTTCATCTTTATGTCAAGCGCTGGCTCTCGAAAGAAGGCGTAATGAAAAATTTGCTAAATGTTGTGCATGACAAATCACTGATCGATGAAGAGATGATTGACGGCTATGGCAGGCCGTTTCAAGACGAGCAGATTTTCAAAGCCATGACAAGGTTTATCCGCCATAGAGAAGGAGATTTAGGTCCCGAGCAGTTACAGAAAATGAACAAGCCTGCTTTATTGATTTGGGGCGAGGAGGACCGAATCGTCCCTTTGGAGATTGGTAAACGGCTGCACGGAGATTTGCCCGATTCCGTGCTGTACTCACTCGATCAGACTGGACATCTGGTGCCTGAGGAACGGCCTGAACTCGTTTCCGAACACATTGCAGAGTTTATCAAATAACAAAAAACCGGTGCAGTGATATTATCCCCTCTAAGTA
>NZ_JALAYA010000040.1:0-56098 GCF_026796395.1 Bacillus sp. T17B1 | reverse complement strand
CTACTTAGAGGGGATAATATCATTCCCGGGGGCTTCGTGTTTTAAAAAATGCCTACCACATGCAAAAATACGATGATGATGGCAACAGGAGATAGATAACGAATGAGCAGCAGCCAAACCGCAAACCACTTTCGTTTGAGATTGGAACCGCTTTTCAGCTCATCAAACAAATCCTGTTTCGGTATTTTTAGCGGTACAAAAATAGAAATCAATAATGCGCCTAACGGCATTAAAATATTGCTTACAAGATAGTCGGCCGCATCAAAAATAGACAAGTGAAATAGAGAGACGTCACTTAAGACACCGTAGGATAATGCAGACGGCACACCGACAATAAAAATAGCAATCCCGCCTAACCAAGCGAATCGTTTTCTCTTATTGACATCGCCTTCTGAAAGCACTGCGACCAAAATTTCCAGCATTGAGAAAGCGGATGTCAATGCCGCAAATAAAAATAGAATTAAAAATGCTAATAAAAAGATAATTCCGAACGGCATTTGATTAAACACGGTCGGCAGTACGTTAAATAACAGGACCGGCCCTTGGTCTGGTTTGAGGCCGAATGAAAATACAGCTGGAAAAATCGCAATTCCTGCCATTACAGCAACAAGCATGTTTAATACAGTTACTGATACAGCGGACTGCACTACGTTTTCCTGTTTCTCTAAATAAGAGCTATACGTTACCATGACTGATACACCGACACTTAATAAGAAAAAGGATTGGCCCATCGCATATAAAATCGTATTGGCATCAATCGCGGTTACATCAGGCATCAGGAAAAACTTGAGCCCTTCCATCGCTCCATCAAGTGTAACCGAACGCACCATTAAAATAACAAATAATATAAAAAGCGCCGGCATTAATATTTGGCTTGCTTTTTCAATTCCGCTGCTAACCCCTTTTGCAACAACAAAAATTGTCACCACCATAAAGAGCAGCTGGCCTCCTACTGCCAGATAAGGATTTGAAATCGTACTAGCAAATATCGTATCAAAACCAGATGTTTGCGATAAACCGCCAGTGAAGCCTTTTGTAATATAAATTAAAATCCACCCGCCGACGACACTATAAAAAGATAAAAGAATAAAGCACGTCGCCATTCCTAAATAACCGATCCAATGCCACTTCGTTCCCGGAGCAAGTGTTTTATAGGATTGTACGGCATCTTTCTGTGTTTTTCTGCCTATGATGAATTCACCTAACAATAAAGGCAGTCCGATTAAAACCGTAAATAAAATAAAAATAAGTAAAAATGCGCCTCCTCCGCTGGTTCCCGCTACATATGGAAATTTCCATATCGCACCAAGCCCGATAGCTGATCCTGCCGCGGCTAAAATAAAGCCGAGCTTCGAAGACCATTGATTCGCTTCCTTCACCCTATCACTCCTATTTTATCTAACCATTATAAAGATTCATTGTAAGAATATCTTCCTATATAGTCAAGAACATTTTAATTCGTTTACATAACGCATTTATTGCTTTTCTATCAAAGGTCAATTCATCTACTAATATTGAATTATTCAGAAAATTAATTATAATAAGAGAATGTTCAAAATCTGTGAGAATTTCTGCTGAAGTTCTTGATAAATGTGTAAGGAGTGTTTTGATGGACATCATTAGAAAAATAAGTCATTTCGCGGGACAAACCTTTGGCATATGGGTCATTGTTTTTGCCCTGCTGGGATTTACTTTCCCGTCTTATTTTACATGGATCAGTTCTTATATTACGATTTTTCTTGGCATTATCATGTTTGGAATGGGTCTTACACTGCAAGCCGATGATTTCAAAGAACTGATTAGAAAACCTTGGCATGTCATTATCGGGGTAATTGTACAGTATACCATCATGCCGCTCGTTGCTTTCGGCCTCTCATTTGGGCTGCATCTTCCAGCTGAAATTGCAGTGGGTGTTATTCTTGTTGGCTGCTGTCCTGGCGGCACAGCCTCTAATGTCATGACATTTTTAGCAAAAGGAAATACGGCTTTATCTGTTGCTGTTACAACAATTTCTACCTTGTTGGCACCTGTTTTAACACCAGTTTTGATCATGCTGTTTGCCAGGGAATGGCTCCCTGTCTCGCCAGGGTCTTTATTTATTTCAATCTTACAGGCTGTTTTATTTCCGATCATCGCAGGCGTGATCGTCAAAATGTTTTTCAGAAAGCAAGTGGAAAAAGCTGTACATGCCCTTCCGCTTGTTTCTGTCATTGGCATCGTTGCGATTGTCTCAGCTGTTGTCAGCGGCAACCGGGAAAATCTCCTTCAATCAGGGTTGCTCATTTTTTCTGTTGTCATCCTGCATAACGGAATCGGTTATTTGCTTGGATTTCTTTGTGCAAAGCTTTTAAAAATGGATTATCCGTCTCAAAAATCAATTGCAATCGAAGTTGGCATGCAAAATTCAGGACTTGGGGCCGCACTCGCCACGGCTCATTTCTCACCGCTATCTGCCGTACCCAGCGCGATATTCAGTGTGTGGCATAACCTTTCTGGTTCCATGCTGGCAACATACTGGTCAAAAAAAGCGAAAAAGGAACAAACAACAGCCAACAGCAACAATCTGTCTCTTTAAAATACGCATCAAAAAAGGTACATCACTTTATCGTGATGTACCTTTTTTTATTATCCCTCTAATAAAAGCTGTTCAGGATCTTCCAGTAAATTTTTGATTGTCACTAGGAAACCAACCGCTTCTTTACCGTCAACAATCCGGTGATCATAAGATAAAGCGATATACATCATCGGACGGTTTTCAAAGCGCTCTTCATCAATGGCTACAGGTCGCAGTTGAATCTTATGCATGCCCAGTATACCGACTTGAGGGCTGTTTAAAATCGGAGTCGACATCAGTGAACCGAAAGTTCCTCCGTTTGTAATGGTGAAGGAACCGCCCTGAAGCTCGCTAAGGGTTAATTTATTGTTTCTTGCTTTTTTCGCAAGTTCGCCGATTTCTTTTTCGATGCCTGCAAATGTCAAACGGTCCGCATCCCGTACAACCGGAACGACAAGGCCTTCATTAGCTGCAACAGCAATCCCGATGTCGTAGAATTTCTTAACGATCAGCTCATCGCCTTGAATTTCCGCATTCAGCAGCGGATATTTCTTCAATGCAGCAACAACCGCTTTCGTAAAGAAAGACATAAAGCCGAGCTTCACTTCGTTTTGCTCAAAGAATTGATCTTTGCGGCGTTTTCTGAGGTTCATGACAGCCGTCATGTCTACTTCATTAAATGTAGTCAGCATCGCTGATGTTTGCTGTACCTCTACAAGTCGTTTTGCAATCGTTTGTCTGCGGCGTGACATTTTTTGCACTTCGACAGGTTTGTCAAAGCTTTGCTGTGTTTTTTGAGCCTGAGGCTGCTGTTGTTTCTGAGGAGCCGGTTTTGACGCTGGTTTTTCGTACGCTTCGACATCCTGCTTGCGCACTCTCCCTAACGGATCTCCCGTTGGAACCTGAGACAGGTCAATTCCTTTCTCTCTTGCCAGCTTACGGGCTGAAGGGGAAGCGATCGTTCTTGATTTTGCTTCGGCTTGTGCTTCCTCGCTAACCTCTTTTGCAGCTGGTTCAGCCTGCTTCTCTTCTTTCTCGCTATCTTTGCTTTCAGCTTTCTCTGAAGGTGCAGGGGCAGAACTTTCACCCGCGCCTTCTGAAATCGTACCGATAATTTCTCCAACTTGGACGGTATCACCCGAATCTTTCAATACCTCTTGAAGTACACCCGATTCTTCTGCTGTCAATTCAACATTTACTTTGTCCGTTTCTAGTTCAAGCAGATATTCACCCTGTTCTACATAATCACCAGGCTGCTTCAACCATTGGGCTATTGTTCCTTCTGAGATTGATTCTGCTAATTCAGGTACCTTAATTTCCGCCATTTTTTCATTTCCCCCTTAATTTTTGCGAGTCAAGCTATCAGATACAATACGTTCCTGCTCTTTTTTATGCACTGTCGGATCTCCCTCTGCAGGGCTGGATCGTCTTCTTCGCCCAATATATTGAACGCTTACTCCCTGTGGTGCAATCTCTGTCAAATATGGGCTGATATAACTCCAGGCCCCCATGTTCTGCGGCTCTTCCTGCACCCAAACGATTTCTTTCAGGTTCGGAAGTTTCGCAAATAATTCTTTGACTCCTTTTGCTGGGAATGGATACAGCTGTTCAATTCTCGCAATGTGAAGCCACTCTTTACCGTCTTCTAGCTTATTGAAATGGTCGCTGATGTCTATAGACACTTTACCGCTGGATAATACAAGTCTGGTTACTTTTTCATAGTCATGAGAAAGTCCCGACTGTTCGTATACAGGCTGAAAGCGGCTTTCGCTGAGCTCCTGCACTTCCGATACCGTATTCGGATTACGAAGAAGGCTCTTCGGCGTCATAATGACGAGCGGCCTGATTTCTTCACGGAGCAGCATTTTGGCCTGTCTTCTTAAAATATGAAAATATTGTGCAGCGCTTGTCAGGTTGGCAACCGTCCAGTTGTTTTCCGCGGCAAGCTGCAGGAACCGCTCGATTCTTCCGCTTGAGTGCTCGGGCCCCTGTCCCTCGTAACCGTGCGGAAGAAGCATGACTAATCCAGATTTTTGGCCCCATTTCGCGCGTCCGGCAGAAATGAATTGGTCAAAATACACTTGAGCAGCGTTGGCAAAATCTCCATACTGCGCTTCCCACATGACAAGCGTTTCCGGTGAATGCACGTTATACCCGTATTCAAAGCCAAGAACCGATCCTTCAGACAGCGGGCTGTTATGAACAGCAAAAGACGTGTCACAGTCAGATAAATGATGCAGCGGCACAAATTCTTCGCCCGTCTCACTGTCATGAAGCACAAGGTTTCTTTGGGCGAACGTTCCGCGCTCGGAATCCTGTCCAGTTAAACGAATCGGTGTTCCGTCTTTCAAAATAGAAGCAAACGCAAGTGATTCAGCCAAAGACCATTCCACTTTTCTATCATCATCGAACGCCTTGGCGCGTCTTTCTAAAATACGCTTAAGCTTGCCGAAAACGTTAAATGACTCCGGCCAATTGATTAATTCCCCATTCAGCTTACGGAGTACATCAAAATCAATGGATGTGTCCACATCAGGGAAACCGTTTGAAACAGGCTCTGGAAGTTCAATTTCACTTGCGGTATGTTCCTTTTTAGACGGCACTTTCTGATAAGCATCTTCCATGCGCTTCGTTACCGATTTTTCGATGTTTTGAACAACTTCTTCGGTAAGCACGCCTTCATTTACGAGCTTTTCGGCGAAAATTTGTTTGACGGTCGGATGCTTTCTGACAGCATCATACAGCATCGGCTGAGTGGTAGACGGTTCATCCATTTCATTGTGTCCGTAGCGTCTGTACCCAATCAAGTCAATCAGAAAGTCCTTATTGAATGTTTTTCGGTATTCGACCGCAAACTTAACAGCTGAAAGACAGGCTTCTGGATCGTCCGCATTTACGTGAACAATCGGAATTTCATAGCCCTTCGCCAGGTCACTGGCGTAGTTTGTCGACCTTGATTCAGCGCTTTCAGTTGTGAATCCGATCATGTTATTGGCGATAATATGAATCGCACCGCCTACTTGATACCCTTTTAAAGAGCTTAAATTCAATGTTTCAGCGACGATTCCTTCCCCAGGGAATGCAGCGTCTCCATGAATTAAGATGGCAAGCGATTTTGTTTCATCCTGCACCGGATATCCGCTTTGTGTTCTCGTTTCCTGTGCCGCTCTCGTGCTGCCTTCAACAATCGGATTGATAAATTCCAAGTGGCTCGGGTTGTTTGCTAACGTAATGCGCGCTGATTTTGTTTCAGCGTCTTGAAGCTCCCGATTCGCCCCCAGATGGTATTTGACATCCCCTGTCCATCCGTAGCTAATTCCGATTGAACCCTCAGACGGGACAAGATCTTTGTTCGGCGCATGCTGGAATTCGGAGAAAATGATTTCATACGGTTTGCCGAGCACGTGTGCCAAAACATTCAGGCGCCCTCTGTGTGCCATCCCGATGTTGACACTCGTCGTGCCAGATTTAACAGATTGTGCAATAATGTCATCAAGCACTGGAACAAGTGCGTCCAGCCCCTCAATGGAAAAGCGCTTCTGCCCGACAAATGTACGGTGTAAAAACTGTTCAAAGCCCTCTACTTCTGTCAGTCTTTCCAGAACAGCCGACAGCTTTTCAGCTGAGTTCTTCTGGAACAGCTCGCCGGATTCAATCATCTTTGTCAGCCACTCGCGCTCTTTAAAGTCATGCACATGGTCAAATTCAAATGAGATGGTTCTTTTATACGTATTTCGTAAATACTGAATGGCTTCTAAACCGTTCGTAATGTTTTTAGGAGCGTCTTTGCAAATCACTGACGCAGGTATTGCTTTTATTTCTTCTTCTGTTAGCCCGTAATCGGATAATGGAAAGAGCTCGCTCTTTTTACCATCCTTTCTGAGCGGATTGACGGAAGCGTTTAAATGGCCATAGGTTCGGATATCTTCTGCAAGTCTGACTGCGGATGCGATCTTTTGAATCAGATCGGCTGTAACACGTCCCTTTTCTTTTGTTCCCGAGGCCTCTTTTATATCGTTTGGCGGAGCGCCGAGCTCGTCGAACATTTCCTTTAGATCCGGATCAATGCTGGTCGGATCCTGGGTATACTGATCGTAAAGCTCCAGCGCATAGCCGAGGTTCGGACCGTAAAAATCTTCCCAATTCATTCGTTGTTTCATACTATTTTGAAACATTTGAATATTACCCCCAACTTAGATAATCAAGTGAATGATTCACTATCTTAAAATAACTTTCAAACGCTGTGTCCAAAATTATGTAATAAAAACGCTTCCAACGATATTTTACCACTGTTTGCAATTTGATTCTACCTTGATTGTTCACAAAATAGTAAAAAACCTTTATAAAAAACAAAAAATTTAATCATTTGAAAAAAGAAACGCCAAAAAGCATAGGATAAAGGGCTATCCTATGCTTTTATGGAGTAGTTTTTTCAGCAGCGGATACAGTACATCGGGGAGCTCATCAACATCCGGGACAAATATACTGAACTTTCCATACATATCCTGAATGGTTTTCATTTGCGATTCTTCTATTTCTGAGTTGGAGAGAAAAACATTTATCACTTCTATTCCTCTCTTTCGGGCTTCAATAACGGCTTCGCTTGTATCGACAATCCCGTTTTGCTCATAGCCAAACGCAGCCGGCTCTCCATCTGAAAAAACGATCAAGAACTTTTGCGCCTCGCTGCGCTGCAGCATTTTTTTTGTCATCTGTCGGATCGCATAGCCGTCACGGTTATCTTCCTCAGGCTCAAGCTGCATAATTGCAGGTCCAGCCTCTTGTCTTAATGATGATTGGAAGGGAACTACCGTATTGAAATAGTTTGGCTGGCTTGTTTCGGTCGCATCGTTTGTATCCTCCCAAAAGCCGACAATCTGATGCGGAACCGCTACCGATTTCAACGCTTCGTGAAATAGCACGATTCCCCGCTTTGTTTCGTCCATTTTGTCGAACATGCTGGCAGAACAATCGACCAGCAATGTAAAAACCGCGTCAATTTCTGATGATGGTTCTTGTTTTTTGTAGAAAAGACGCGGATTTCGCTCAGTGAAGTAACGGAGGAGCTTATTGTTCAGCCGTCCGGCATGAAGGTCTGTTCTAGGCAATGTTTTTTTATGCTCCAGCGTTTTTTGAATCATTTGTTTTAAACGCTTTTGATACGATTCAATCGTTTTTGCCTGCTGTTTATAAGAAAGCTCTTCTTCACTCGTTGCCTTCTGCGGCTCTTTATAAATCGGATATGCATATTTATTTTCTTTGCCGTCAGCCATACCCGCCCCGTTCGGCTGGTCTTTTTGGGACTCCAGCGCTTCCAGCTTAGAATAGTCCTTCCGTTTTGTTTGTCTGGCTGATCCCTGGACAGAGCCAAGGGCTTGATCTCCATCGTCACCTTCCCTTGAAGCGTCTTTCCCTAAATCTGATTTTGCTCCGTGTTCAATATCAAATTGAAGGAAGCTTTTAGACGGTGCTTCTGTTTCCCGGTGCCATGTCGGCATTTCTTCTTCGTGGATATCCTCATCACCTTCTGATTTTTTTGGAAGCGTGATGTCATCACTCAGCTTCGGCGCTTTTTTCTCATCTTCAAATAACGGTTGTTCTGCAGCTTTTGCGTAATCAAGCTCAGGCAAAAAGAAGTAGGTGTTCAACATGTCTTTATCGAGCACCTCTTCGAGTCCGTCCATTAGGTCTTCAACAATTTTTAGAACCTGCCGTGTCGAATCTGCTTCATACACGCGCAGGAGCTGCTGCTCAATAAACGGGCGCATCAGATCAATATCTTCACGCATAGACGGAAGGGTCTCGAGCGGTGATTCCGTTGTTAGCTTGACATAGATGGCGCAAAAGAGGGCATCCGTAAAAATGCTTCGCTCTAAATTTAAAGTCAGCTGAGTGGAGAAGTGTTTTCTGTACATGTCTTTTCGCTTCGCAAATACATGTTTCGTACCCGGGCGCTCATGTTTAATACATTCCTCTATTCTGATGTCCTCAAGCAGCATAAACAGCTGCTTGGCAAAGCTTTTGAACGTAAGCTGTCGATGAATATCATTCAAAAAGTTTGCAAACTCTTGCAGCGAGCTATATCTCGTTCCGACCGAACGCAGGTAGACGTCACTTTTCAGGCCCGCTTCCATGTCCTCCGCTGCCCTGTCTTTCCAAAAGTGGCTCATATAGATTTTCTTTTCAAATGGGTTGTAATAGGACTGAACGCCATATTCCACTTCTACCGCTTCACTCTTGGTGAGTGTTTTGGCCAAATCAGTGAGCATCATAAATAAAAACGAATCTATTGTGCTGTCATTAAATTTGATAAATTTCATCGCAGCGCCCTCATTCAAACAGAGTTTCTGCGATATTTCGGACGGCCGCCTTTTCCCGGTCATCATCAAGCTTCTCTACAATTCCCCGCTCGATGGCGCGACGCGGCGGAATATAAGTGGCTAAATCACATGTATCAATTAACGCTCTGATGGATGCCGCTTCTTCAGATACCTGTCCGTTATTGGCTTGAACGATCAGGTCAGAGGAAAGCGTGATAAACCGGTCAATCAATTTCTCATCTTGCAGGGCCGATTGAGACATGAGCACTTGTTTCAGCAGATCGCCTTTAATATAAGGCACATCAATGATGACGAATCGGTTTTTCAACGCTTCATTCAGCGGAACAGTTCCGACATAGCCTTCATTGATGGCTGCAATGACGCCAAAACCTTCTTTAGCCCGAATGACTTCTCCTGTAAACGGATTTGTCATCATTTTTCTGTAATCTAATACACCGTTTAAAATAGGCAGTGTTTCCGGCTTTGCCATATTGATTTCATCTATATAAAGAAAATGGCCTTCTTTCATGGCTTTTGTGACAGGCCCTGAAACAAACTCGATCGTCGCCTGGCCAGATTGATTATCAATCGTTTTATAGCCGACCAGGGCTTCTGCGTCCAAGTCAACAGAACAGTTGACACTGTGCATCGGTTTATGAAAATAGCTCGACAATGTTTCTGCCAGCTTTGTTTTTCCTGAGCCTGTAGGCCCCTTCAGCAGGACATTTTTTCCCATGGCTAATGCGATAATGGCGTCGAATAAAATCGCTTCATCGTCCGCCTCATAGCCTGATGTCCCGATGAGCGACTGAAACTCTGGGGAAATCGGCTGATCTTTATATGATAATAGCTTTTGTTGTATATCTTCCGGCAATGTTAAGTGCTGTAATTGAGTTGTCATAGACAAGTTCCCTTTCCTATTCGTATTCCATTAACGAGTATACTAAAAAAGCCCCTGTATGCTCAATACAAAAGGGCTTGGATGATATTACTGTTTCTCATTATTGCCGGAAAGGGCTCCGCAGACGATACGCGAACCTGAATTGCCGCTAGGATTCGTCAAATAATCGTCGGCATGCTCATGAATAATAAAAGCACTTCCGTCCTGGTCGAGAATATTTAGTTTACTTCCTTTTTTCATTGAGGTGTCCGGCGCATTCATTATGACATCTACTTTTCCATCAGCACCGACTTCAAGGTTCGGCAGATCTCCGGCATGATGCCCCATCGGATTGTTGAAGCCGTGTTCTTTGTTTAGCGGATTAAAGTGACCTCCCGCTGATTCAAAATCCGGCCTGACACATGAACCTTTCTCATGGATATGAAAACCGAGTGAAGCGCCGGGGCGCAGGCTGTTTGCGGAAATATGAATATCGAGTCCCTCGTCTTCTGATTCTTTAATTTCTATAAAACCGACTGCTTTACCTTCACGATTCATCAGCTGGACATGATGGCCAAACGCTGACGTTTCAACCACTTCTTTTTCCGGTACCCGCTTAGGAGGGTCATGAGGTTTTTTTTGTCCGCATCCCGCAACTCCCAGTGCCGTCACCATCATGAACAGCAAGAGACGGTACATACTGTCTCCCCCTTGTTTTTTCTAACAGTGTGGTCAATCAATTTCTGATATAAACAAAAAAGCCTATAAAAAGGCTTTTTGTCATACTTATTTTTAAAAATAGCTTCTTGCGCCCAAATAGCGCTGTTTCCAATATGAATTGCTAAGATTGGAAATGTCGACGCCCGATGAGCTTGCATGAATAAAGTCTCCGCCGCCTAGATAAATTCCCATGTGAGACGGGCCGGATTTATATGTGGTAAAGAAGACAAAGTCTCCGACTGACGGCTGGCTGACTTTTTGCATGACATTCCAATATCCTGCCGTACTCAATCTTGATATCGATGATACATTATTAATGAGGTAATATATGAAGCCGCTGCAATCAAAACCTGCAGGCGTGTTTCCTCCCCAGCGGTATGGCACCCCGACATATTTTTTCGCTTCAGTTATCATTCTGTCAATCTTCGAACCTATTTGAATGTTTGACCCTGAATTGTCTTTTGGCTTTGTCTGATTTGAATTGTTAGACTTTGTTGTTCCCGAGATGGTCAGTATCTGTCCAATTTGCAAGACATCAGATGACAAATTGTTTTTATCGCGGATACTTTGCACAGTGACACCGAGCTGATTCGCGATTTTCCACAGCGAATCGCCTGCTTTTACCTTGTATGTAGTTGTTTTTGGGGAGTTGGAGTTTGACGGCTTCTTGGAACCGCTGTTTCCGCTCTTAGGTGAACTGTTGCCCTTTATTTTGAGTACCTGCTTAGGGTAAAGGGTATCTGATGTTAGACCATTTAAGGTTTTCAATTCAGCTACAGTCATATTTAAGCTGTTTGCTATTTTCCACAGTGAATCACCAAGCTTAACCGTATATGTACTTTTCGATGAGCCAGAAGAATTGGAACCACTGTTTTTTTTGGAACCGTTTGAGCCGCTTGAACTGCTTGTCCCTATGATCTTAAGCTTTTGCCCAGGACGAATCAGATCGCTGGTCAGGCTGTTTAAGCTTTTAAGCTCAGAAACACTCATTTTATGATTTTTAGCAATCATCCATAGCGAATCACCATATGCAACTGTGTATGTTGATGTTTTGCTTGAGCTTGGTGAGGATGTCGTGCTTTTTTTACTACTTTCAGGAATTTTAAGGCTTTGTCCGACATAAAGCACCGTTGATTTCAATTTATTTTCGGATTTCAGCGCTGATATTGTCGTATCATATTGACGGGAAAGCTTCCAAAGAGAGTCACCGCTTTTTACTTTTATCGTTTTTGCTTCCGCGGGTGCTGCGGCCATTGATGACCCGACAACTGCAGAAACAGCCAAGCCGGCTACAATCTTCTTTTTCATTATTCAACCTCCTAAACTGTTTATATCGCAAAAACAGTTAGTATTTTGTTTCCAAAAATGGAACACATCAATTTTATCGTCACTTTTTCAGCATGTTACACCCTTTTTCAAAGATTTGGCTGCAAATTCAGCATCGTTCGACCTTTAAATTAAATAAACACCTAATATTTTACATAAGCTGTATATGTTTTTCGAAAGTCTAAGGAACTAATTAAGCGGGGGTAAAAATGATGGTTTTCTATTGATGAATGAAGCAGATCTTCCTCCTTTCTTGTCTGTTTTTCTTATCAATTCTCTATCGTCGTATCAAATCCCTTCCTCTGCTTTCTTATGAAAATGTCAAAATGCATGCGTTGGCTGATTGAGTTTTGAGTTTCACAACTTCAAGAATGTTGTCGGCTGCTTTTTTAGAGCCGCCTGCCGCTTTCAATGATTGGCCAATGTCTCTCGCCTTTTCAGCATATACAGGATTGTTCATCACTTCTTGAATGGTTTCTTTCAGAAGGCCTTCAGATAATTGTTCTTTTTTCAGCACTTTTCCTGCGCCTATTTTTTCCACTTGATTCCCTACAGCAAATTGGTCAGCACCCATTGGAATGACTACAAGCGGGGTTTCAAAATACAAACCTTCACTTGTGCTATTCATTCCCCCGTGGGTTACAAATAAGCGGGCTCTTTTCAGGATCTCAAGCTGTGGGACGTACGGGCGTACAATGAAATTCTCCGGTATGTCGTTTAACTCATTTGCTTTAATATGTTTGCCGATGGAAAGCACAACCTTCCCGTCAAAGTCTTTACATACCTCGAGACATTGATTAAAAAACTGCTTTTGATTGTTAAAAATGGTTCCCATTGAAATAAACAGCACGTCTTCATTGTCAATCTGATCAAATGGGAAACCGTTGTTTCCGGCCCTTTCTGTAATAGAAGGGCCGACAAATACATACCGATCACCGAATTGCTCAGCCATTGGCTGAAATTCCCTTGATGTAAAAACAATCGTCAAATCCCCATCTGAAGAAAAAACGTCAAAAGGCTTCTTGATCGCTGTTTGAAAATCAGCATTTATTGTTTCTACAAGTTGCTGATAAGATTCATAATGAGGCGATTCTTCAATTGGCCCTTTCATGTAAGAACCCATCATTTCCTTTAGAAATTCCTCATTCATTGCAAAGGTAGTACACAATGAAAATCTTGGCAGCTTCAGCAGGTTGGCAATGATTTTACCGGCCAGTAAATGGTGATCATATATGACATAATCATACGATTCATGTTTGACTTCATCATAAATATGAGTCGCAATATCCTTACAGCCTTTCAAAAAGGCGCAGATCATTTCCGTGAAATCTCTTTCTTCATCTCCTGTTGCGTTTTTTCCAAAGTAATCTTCTCGAAAATCATGATACTCACGAAACTCAATATCAAGAGCTGCAATTTTTTCTTTGTATTCCTTCACTGCGTAGTAAGTAATATGTTCTCCCCGTGATTTCAGCTCCTTCATTACACCGATCGACGGATTAATATGCCCTTCACCGGGAAAACCGATCATTAATACATTAGCCATGGCGCAGCACCCTTCCTTTAAAATTTATGTAATATTTTATACGGTACTACAAATACAAAATTCGGTAAAGTATTTAACTTAATTAATATTCATCTTGTAAAACTTTTCTATCAGTTTATATTTCCTGTCTCCAAAACAAAAAGCATTCAGCTTAAAGTGAATGCTTTAAAAAAAGGTCTGAATTCAGGCATTTTGTCTCATGATAGGATTCTTAATCAGGCCCTTTTATTTATTTTTACGTTCTTGGCGAAATTAACGGATATAATACACCATCTTTGGCAAACGACATCTTCCCTGTCTCCTCTGAAACAACGAGCACAAGCGCATCCGTATACCCCGACATACCAAGAGCCGCGCGATGCCTTGTTCCCAATTGGACATCCACTTCCTTTGTTGTCAGCGGGAGGACATTGGCTGCTGAGACAAGTTTATTTTCCCTCACTAATAAAGCGCCGTCATGTAGAGGATTTCCGGGGAAAAAGATGCTTTCAATTAATGAAGCGCTGATCTCCGCATGAAGGGAGGTTCCTTTTTGAATAAAATGTTCAACAGGTTCCGCTCTTTCAATCACAATTAAAGCACCATGTTTATGTTCCGATAGGGCTTTAATCGCCTTGGCCAGCTCGATAAATGCCGGTGTAAATTGCTCAATGTATGTCTGCAAATAAAACGATGATGCGATGCCCTGCATGTCCTGAAAAATGTGGCCCAATTCATCTAATTCACAAAGAAGGCACTGGTCTTTTTCGTGTAGCGTTTTTAAGATTAGCGACGCATCACCTAATATTTGCTCTAAATACACTTGTATTTTTCCCTTAAATGCATTTTCTGATATCTGTTCATAACGCATAGACCTTCATCTCCTTTTTAAATTTCCAACTTTTCACGCATGCTTACCTTATTGATGCACATTCTATTGGTAAAGGAGGGATGTAAAGAATGGAAATCGAAAGAATCATTCAGTATGTTTGCACCTTTTTAGGCGTGATTTCGCTTTCTTTTATTTATGCCCAAATGTTTAGAAAAACGAAACCGACAAAAAAAGAATAGGACCGGCGTTCATTGCTTTTTATACATAAAATGTTATAATTTCTCTCGTTATGAAAAAGAAACGGAGATCAATGTATGAAAGAAGCTCGAAACGCCCGGCAAAAGATCAAACAGCTTTTGCACATTTTAATTCCGATATTCATTACCCAGGCGGGGCTTTCTCTTATGACTTTTTTAGATACGGTGATGTCTGGGAAAGTCAGCCCCGCTGATTTAGCTGGTGTCGCTATTGGCTCAAGCCTTTGGACCCCTGTTTATACAGGACTTGCAGGTATATTAATGGCGGTCACCCCGATTGTCGCTCAGTTTTTAGGCGCTGAAAAAAAACAGCAAATTCCCTTTACTGTTTTACAGGCTGTATACGTGGCCGCGCTTCTTAGCGTCGCCGTTTTAGCGATTGGATATGCTGCAGTTGACCTAATTCTTGGCCAATTAGACCTTGAAACTCATGTCCATCAAATTGCCAAACACTTTTTAGGCTTTTTATCGCTGGGAATTTTCCCTTTATTTGTTTACACCGTTTTGAGATCATTCATTGATTCATTAGGAAAAACGAGAGTCACTATGCTGATTACACTCAGTTCTCTTCCGATCAATTTTGTATTGAATTACGTATTCATTTTCGGGAAATTCGGCATGCCGGCACTTGGCGGTGTGGGCGCCGGGCTAGCGTCCGCGCTTACCTATTGGTGTATCTGCATCATCAGTTTTTTCATTATTCATAAATCAGCACCGTTTTCCGAATACGCGATTTTCCATACAATGTATACATTTTCATGGAGAGCATGCAAAAATATGCTCAAAATCGGTCTGCCTATTGGGTTCGCCGTGTTTTTTGAAACGAGCATTTTCACTTCTGATGAGCCATTTTAATACAGTGACTATCGCGTCCCACCAGGCAGCCATGAACTTTGCTTCACTTTTATATATGCTGCCGCTCAGCGTGTCCATGGCATTAACAATTGTCGTCGGTTTTGAAGCCGGTGCAGCCCGTTTTAAGGATGCGCGCTCATATAGCTTAATCGGCATCATGATGGCGATCGGTTTTTCTTTGTTGACAGCAGCCTGTATCCTTTTATTCAGAGAGCAAATTGCAGGCATGTACACCACTGACCCCGATGTGCTCCGGCTGACACAGCACTTTTTAATTTTTGCGCTGTTTTTTCAGCTTTCCGATGCTGTTGCAGCACCGATCCAAGGAGCGCTTCGAGGATACAAAGATGTGAACTATACGCTTGTGGCCGCCTTTGTCTCTTATTGGGTCATTGGCCTTCCCGTCGGTTATGCGGTCGGTACGTTTACAAGCCTCGGCGCGTTTGGCTATTGGATCGGATTAATTACAGGACTCGCCGCAGGAGCAGTTGGACTGTTTTTCAGGCTGGCTAAACTGCAAAAACGTTATTCGCAAAATCAACACATTTAAAAGAGGTGATCAATCATGGCAAAAAATAAGAAATTATACGAATATCTTTCTCAGCATGCGGAGACGATCAGTTCTACATGGTACGAAACAATTGAGGAAACTGATCCGAATTCCATTTATGCATCAAATGACCCTGCAGTCATTCACAATTTAAAGAGCCAGAATCTCGCCTTCAATTATAAGATAAATCGCATTTTCATGGATGATGAGGAGGTATACCTGCCTATACTGAAAGAATGGGCCTTTGAAGTGACACAGGATCAAGAGCATTTAAAAACTCCTATCCACTATATCATCCGGGAGTTTGTTAGAGTGAGAGATATGTATGTTTCCTATGTGAAAGAATTTGTCCATCTCAATCAGGACACTGTGAAAGGCGAAGAAGCCGAAGATCTGTATCACTCCCTAATAAAAGCGTTCGATCTTGTGATTCATATATTTATAGAAGAAATGTACAAAAACACAAGCCTTCAGCTTCAGGCTCAAAAAGATATGATTACTGAATTAAGCGCACCGGTTATTGTGCTGTTTCATAGCGTCGGACTGTTGCCTTTAATCGGAGATATTGATACAGTACGCGCCAAGCTGATTATGGAAAACACCCTGCATCAATGTGCGGAGAAAAAGGTGACGCAGCTGTATATTGATTTGTCAGGAGTAGCTGTTATTGATACAATGGTTGCCCACCAGCTGTTCAGTCTGATTGAAGCGCTACGTTTAATCGGCGTTTCATCCACATTATCGGGAATTCGCCCAGAAATCGCGCAAACCGCGGTTCAGCTAGGTTTGTCTTTTGAAGATATTTCCTTAAGATCCACCCTCGCTTCAGCGATTGCATCTGACTTGAAATTAAAAAAGGTATAAGGCTTAAGGCCTTATACCTTTTTGATTAATCATTCCATTGATACGTCCAATATACTTCTTCTTCAAACCATGTTGCCATTACAGGTTCATTGTTTTTCAATTTTTCTTCAAGCTCTCTAAGCATGCCTTCTGTTTGAGTGCGGTGCGCTCTTAACGCATTCATTTTAATATCAGCTACTTCTTTGATATCAAGTACAACATCAGCTTCGCCGAGAACCTCTTCTCTATTGCGTGTAATCGCCATGCAGAGCGTGCGCGGCCGGTCTTCTTTCTTTTTCCGGTACAATGCACGAATAACCGCTTCCCCGCACGCATCATGGTCAGGGTGCACACCGTGTCCAGGGTAAAATGTGACAATTAAACTTGGTTTTACATCATCTATGATCTCTTCCATGATATCAGCTAAATACTCATCGTCTTCAAATTCGAGCGTTTTGTCACGCAGCCCCAGCATTCGAAGATCATTAATATCCATTTCTTTGCAAGCGTTAATGAGCTCTTGTTTTCTTAACAATGGCAATGTTTCCCGATTCGCGAAAAATGGATCGCCCATATTTCTGCCCATTTCACCTAAAGTGGCACAGGCGTACGTAACGGGTATGTCTTCTTTTCTGTTTAAGGCAATCAGGCCTGCCACTCCGTATGATTCGTCATCAGGGTGAGGCAGGATTACAAGTACGTGTTCTTTCATTATTTTTCACCCTTTTCTTTAAACTGTGAACGGTTTTTCGCTGATTTGCAGAGAAATAGCCAGTTTACCGCCCGGCAAGTGTCCCGCCATTAATAAACGGTTTTCTTCATCTATCGTGTATTCAGTCAAGCCTTCGGCATAAATCCAGCCTTCTTCTGTTTTTAAGCCCACACGGTAAGGTCCGCTGCCTTTGATTTTCGCCTGATGATAGGTGACTTTTGCATTGCGGATGTATGCAACAACCGTCATGTTTTTTTCATTTAAGTGCGCTGAATAAGAACCGGTTGTGGTTTCTAAATGGATATATACAGGGCGGTCCGCATATCGTTCTAAAGATGCTTGCACATCTTCTTTTATGATTGCTTTCATGATTGCTCCCCTCTTTCTTCTTTTAAATGCTCTGCACGTTCTGTATGTAATTTGACCAGCTGATATTTATAGCCGGTTCGAGCTGTGAATTTACAATGCGCTGAATCGCGGCAACGTATTTTTCCAGCATCGGTTTCCGGAGTCTCGGATGTGTTCGTTTATCCAAGAGCTCAAGATCAATCGCCTCTGCTACCGCTTCTGCGTCATCACTTGTGAGAGATCTGTTGTTCCAAAGTAAAGCGTAGGCTTTCACTATCTCTTTATCAATGTCCATCGTCTTGCTCCTTTATGTCTTACATACATGAAATGATTATACATAATATATGCTTTAGCTGAAAAGCCAAAGGCCTCAATGGCTTTTTGACGCCCGTTTCCACTTTACTTGTGAAAACGTAAACAAGAGCAGCGCAGCCCATATACAGCTGAAAGTAAAAGCCTTTGAGCTTGAAAATGGCTCATGGTAAACAAACAGCCCAATCAGCAAGGTAATGGTCGGTGCAATATATTGCAAGATACCAACTTGATAGAGCGGAAGCCGTTTCGCCCCTTCCGCAAACAATAATAGCGGCAAAGCCGTAAACACTCCAGCAAAAAAGAGAAGCACCCATGTGCCCGTGCCCCCGCTTTCTGCACCCGCTGGCTGAACATGGCCGCTCACCAGCAAATATCCCAATGATCGGCATAATCATGAATGTTTCAAGCGTTAAACCGATGGCGCTCGGCAGACTTGTTCTTTTTTTGCTTAACCCGTACAGGCCGAAGCTGAATGCGAGCAGAAGCGCAACATAAGGAATGGAGCCGTATTGGAACGCTGAGATAATGACGCCGGCAGCCGCAATCGAAACCGCCACCAGTTGCAGGCGATTCAGTTTTTCCTTTAAAAATAAAATTCCAAGGAGCACTGATACAAGCGGATTGATGTAATAGCCAAGACTTGCCTCAAGCAAAAAACCATGGTTGACAGCCCATATGTATACAAACCAGTTAATCGAAATCAGGACAGAAGCGAGAAATAAAGATAGGATGCCTCCGTTCTTTTTCAAAGAGCGCTGCTCCTGCCACCCTTTTTTCCATTGCCGCAAGAAAAAAAGCACGATACACATAAAAACAAAAGACCATATAATACGGTGAGCCAAAATATCAAGAGCCGGCAGCTGTTCGAGAAGCTTCCAATAGAGCGGAAACAGCCCCCACATGATAAAGGAAACGGCTGTGTAAAGAACGCCTTTTTTCGTTTCTGTATATTGCATGTAAATCCCTGCCTTTCTTTAGAGCATCTTATATTATATCACGTGAAAGATCTGTCGGGCATATACTATTTTGTCCATGAAGAAAGGGTGTGACGACGATGTTTGAGTGGAACAAGTACTTTCCTTTCCACAATCAATTTTCTAAAGAAGCTTTAAAAAAAGCTGATCCAAAAGAAGTTGAAACATATGTGAATCGTGTGATGGAAAGTGTGTTCGGAAGTGATTATGCTGCTCAATTTCCTTTCCGCGATCCCCTTCCCAAAAAAGAACAGCCCGCCAAACCTAATGCCAAACCTGATATTGATATATTCGAAACAGCAGACCATGTGTTTGTAAAGGTGCCAATTAATGAGAGCCAGCTGAACCAGTTGAAAATTAAACACACCTCTCACGCATTAATGATAGAAAATTTTCCGAATTTGGGGCATCCCAAAAAGATAAACCTGCCTTGTTTAGTCAAACGCAAAGGAACAAAAGCCGTCTATAAGGACGGCCTTCTGGAAGTCATGTTTCAGAAACAGCAAGACTACAATATGTCCGAGATAGAAATCATCCGATAAAAAACGGCCTGCACCGATGCAGGCCGTTTTTCATTAATAGAAGCCGGGATAACCCCCGTATGGCGCGCCGGCGCCAAAACCGTACGGTGCGCCTCCGTATCCGTAAGGGCCAGGCGGATAAGCATAGGGACGAGGATAGTTAAACAGAGCACTCCCAAGAAAACCGCCTAATAAACCACCGACTAAAGGAGCTCCAAACAAGAAAGGATTACGCACCGGGTATCCGGCTGGGTCTGGGTTCCCGCGATAATACGAATGATGAGGGTACATGATTTTTCCTCCTTTATGTCTGCCTATACGTAAGGTATTCAACAAGGAAGAAAAACGATTGGGCTATGGACTGAATCTATCGGTGTTAATCACAAGCCCTGCCAATAAACACACAGACAAGCCCGGTTACGGAAAGGACTGTTGTAAGCAGCGTCCAAGTTTGAAATGTTTCTTTCATGCTCAAGCCAAAAAATTCCTTCACCATCCAAAATCCTGCATCATTTACATGACAAGCGATGACACTTCCCGCTCCGGTTGCCAGTACCCTTAATGCCGGGTTTACACTGCCCGTGTGCATAAGCGGAGCTGCCATTCCCACAGTGGTAAGCGCAGCCATGGTAGCAGAGCCCAAGCACAGACGCAGAACCGCAGCGATGATCCATGCAACGAGCAGCAGCGACTGAAAAGATCAGCAGCAAAATCACCAACCCCGCCGTCAATCAGCACCTGTTTAAACGCCCCTCCCCCACCTATGATGAGCAGCAGCATCGCGATTTGTGAAATTGATTCTGATAATGATTTGCTGATCTCCTTCACAGATATTTTACGCGCAAACCCCATCGTATAGAGCGCAAGCAAAAGCGAAATAAGCATTGCCGTCCCTGGCGTACCGATACATTCTATGATGTCTTTTCCTTTTGAATGTTCTTTGAACAATAAAGAAAAAACAGTCGCAATCGCCATAAAAATAACCGGAAATCAAGACGTGGCAACACTGATTGAAAAGCTTGGTGTTTCATCCAGCTGAAATTCTTTCCGCGGCCCTAACGCTGATAAGTTTCCGCTTTTTTGATACGCACCGGGAAACCGCTTCATCGCAAATTAATTGAATAAAGGCCCGGCAATGACAGTCGTCGGGTCAGCGATGATGATTCCTAAAAGCAGCACCTGGCCAATATGGGCGCAGGATGCAACTGAGATGGCAGTTGACGCAGGATGCGGGGGCAAAAACGTGCGTAACATTGAAGGCGGCTGCCATCGGGATTCCCAGATAGAGAAAAGGCATTTTTAATTCTTTGGCAATCGCATACACAATCGGAATCAACAGAACAAGATCAACTTCAAAAAACAGGGCAATGCCGATGATAAACGAGGCAATGACCACCGCCGCCTGTATTTGATTCCTCCCGAATTTGTCGATTAGCGTAATGGCAATCCGATAGCCGCCCCCAGCGTCTGAGACAAGTCTCCCTCCTGGCTGAAAAACTAGAAACAGAATGCGGGATATCTCCAGAAGACCTAATGGTTTCTATTACCGAGAATGGTGACGCAGACTGGAGTTCCGGTCTTGGTGAGCCGCAATTTTTGAATGGAAAACTATAAATTAATGAAAATGCGCTTAAAAAGAGAGGGCTTCATTAGAGGCCCTCTCTTTTCTTTGTCTTATTTCTATTTGGTAAAAGCGAAATAATCAGTGCGAAAACTGCCAGCAAAACGAGGTATAGCGGGATGATCTGGAGCCTGGATCTCACTTGACCAATATAAAAAGCCATGTAAGCGGTATGAACGACCACCCCCTTACATGACTATATGTTATGAAATAAAGACCCTTTCCCGAACGCCTCTTTCCTTACTTTTCTTCCTCGCACACGGTATCACCAGGCTCGCAAAATTGGTCGGCCCACGCCTGCATCTCTTGGAATACAGCCTGAAGCGCTGTTCCTTTTTCAGTCAGCGTGTAGATGACTTTGACTGGCGTTTCAGGGAGAACCTGCCGTTCGACGATCTCATTTTGTTCAAGCTCCTTAAGGCGCTCTGCGAGCATTTTTTGGCTAATCATCGGAATTGTTTCCGTTATCTCTTTAAACCGTTTCGGCCCATCCATAAGCACATGGATGATCAGACCGTTCCATCGTTTTCCCAACAATGAGAAAGCGGATTCCATTTTAGGGCACATTGTATTTCCCATAAGTCCTCATCCCTTCATCTATTGATTGACATGTATTAAATGATCCATTACAATAATCTTTCAAGTTACATTTAGTAAGCTTCTAACTTTTCTATTATCATACCACGTTTATCCGAAGGAGGAAACACTATGACGAATACTCTGGATGTTTTAAAAGCACGTGCATCTGTAAAGGAATATGATACAAATGCCCCGATCTCTAAGGAGGAGCTGACTGAGCTACTGGACCTTGCCGTTAAAGCACCTTCAGCTTGGAACCTTCAGCATTGGCATTTCACTGTTTTCCACAGCGATGAATCAAAAGCGGCGCTTCTTCCTATAGCGTATAATCAAAAACAAATCGTTGAGTCTTCTGCTGTTGTTGCCATTTTAGGCGATTTAAAAGCAAATGAAAATGGTGAAGAAGTTTACGATGAATTAGCAAGCCAAGGCTATATCACAGAGGAAATCAAACAAACACTACTCGGCCAAATCAACGGTGCCTACCAAAGCGAGCAATTCGCACGTGATTCCGCTTTCTTAAATGCTTCTTTAGCAGCTATGCAGCTTATGATTGCCGCAAAAGCAAAAGGTTATGACACTTGCGCAATCGGCGGATTTAATAAAGAGCAGTTCCAAAAGCAATTTGATGTTAGTGAGCGCTATGTTCCGGTTATGCTTATTTCAATCGGAAAAGCAGTGAAATCTGCTCATCAAAGCAATCGCTTACCGCTTTCAAAAGTGTCAACTTGGCTGTAAGGGTATAAAAAAACCTTAGTCCAAAATACGGACTAAGGTTTTTTTATACAATCGCATCTTTGTACCATTCACGAGCCTGTTCAGCTTCATGCTGCGTCAGCTGATGGCCCCCATCCTGCCAGTAAACAGAGGCTGATGCCCCGCTGTCACGCAAATAACGGTGAAGCTCTTCTGATTCTTCCTTTGTGCAGAGAGGGTCGTATTTCCCGGCACCGATAAAAACTGGAAGTCCTGTCATATCAGGCAGCTTGATACCGCGAATCGGAACCATTGGATGATGCAGAATAGCCCCTTTTAAAACATCTTTATAATGGAAAAGAAGGCTTGCTGCAATATTTGCGCCGTTTGAATAACCGACCGCAATCACTCGGCCTCGGTCAAATTGATGCGTTTCTGCAGCCTCGTCGATAAAATGTTTCAAATCCCTTGTCCGCTCCACGAGGTCCTTTTCATCAAAGACACCTTCACTCAGACGTTTGAAAAAACGCGGCATTCCATTTTCAAGCACCGATCCTCTGACACCAAGCAAATGGGCATGAGGGTCTATAAAACGTCCCAACGAAAGCAGATCGTGCTCATTTCCGCCGGTGCCATGTAACAACAAAAGTACGTTGTCAGATGTCCCTTTTTCATAAATATACTTCATTGTAAAGTCCCCCTTTAAAGTTTTGGCAAAACGTCTGTAATTTGTTGTCTATGTTTCTCCAGCCATTCAGGGAGTTTTAATGAGGTTCCCAGCTCAGCAAACGTTTCATCTGTCATAAAGCCAGGTTCATCTGTGGCGATTTCAAATAAGATACCGCCTTTTTCCCTGAAATAAATAGATGTAAAGTATTCTCTGTCAAGGATTTCTGACGAAGGAAGATGGTTTTCCGCAATAATCGGCAGCCAATTTGCCTGTTCCTCTTTTGTTGTCCGAAATGCTACATGGTGTACCGTTCCATAACCTCCCACCCCTCTTTTTTCAGGGTGCAAATGTACGTCAATGACGTTACCAATGGCCGCTGAGGATGTCAGTCTGACAATCTGGCCTTCTTCCGCTGCTTTGGTGTATTCCAAGCTTTCTGTTAACAATTGAATGGTCGCCTGCGGGTCATAGGAATACAGCAGCACGCCTTTCATTCCCGTTATTGCTTCATGTTGTGAAATGCCATCAGGCGTCCACTCGCTTCTGCCACTTTTCGCATCTTCTATAATCGCTAGCGGAAGGTCTTCCGTATCATCAAACATAAGTCCCTTTTCACCGAATAACATTTTCTCCTCTAAGTTCAGCCCGTTTTTCTCAAGACGTTCCTTCCAAAAAGACAGGGAGCCTTTAGGAACCGAAAAGTACACCCGGCCCACTTGCCCTTTGCCTACCGTTCCCTGTCCGCTTCCTTGGAACGGGAAAAAGGTCATAATTGTACCGGGATCCCCTTTTTGATTCCCGAAGTAAAAATGATACGTTCCGGGATCATCAAAGTTTACTGTTTTTTTAACAAGCCGAAGCCCGAGCACTTCTGTATAAAACCGCAAGTTTTCTAGCGGATCTCTGGCGAATGCTGTGACATGATGCAATCCTTCTGTTTTCATTTTCCCACTCCTACTTATCTCGATTTCAAGATATTTATTATTTTAAACCTTTGTTGAAGAGGATGCAAACCATGTGTTTTGATTAAATAATTGAAAAAATCACTTTTTTCTAATAATTATCTTGTGATCTTTTCTTACAACTGCTATTATAGTGAGCATTATCATGATTCAGGAGGAAAGTAAATGGTTAAAAAAGCACTTATTGTTATTCTCATTCTTTTGCCATTCGTTCAGCTTGCGCTATTGCCGCTTGTGAATCGAATTGAACCGATTATTTTCGGCCTTCCGTTTTTCCACTTTTGGCTGCTATTGTGGATTATCATTACGCCGTTATGCTCGTTTGGCATTTACCAGATGCAAAAAAAAGATGGAGGACTTGAATAATGCAAGGGAATCTGACTGCACTTCTCATTACAGCTATTATCGTTTTAACCGTTGTCTGTATTGGATTTCTCGCCGGAAGAGACAAATCCTCACGCACTTCAGTGGAAGAATGGTCTGTTGGCGGCAGACGCTTCGGCGGTCTTCTCGTCTGGTTTTTAGTAGGCGCCGACCTCTATACGGCCTATACTTTCTTAGGGTTAACCAGTACCGCTTTTACAGGCGGAAGTGTTGCATTTTTCGCCATTCCTTATTCTGTCCTGGCCTACTTTATCGCCTACTTCTTCCTGCCAAAACTTTGGAAAGTTGCGAAAATTCATAAATTAACTACACTCGCAGATTACGCACGGGAACGTTTTGACAGTAAGCTTTTAGCAAGCCTTGTTGCCATCGTCGGTGTGCTCATGCTTATTCCGTACATATGCCTCCAGCTGAGCGGCATCCAAGATACGCTCCAAGTTGCCGGCACCGGGTATATCAACGTAAAATTCGTTGTGATCATCTCATTTATTCTAGTTGCACTTTACACATTTTTCAGCGGAATTAAAGGGCCTACATTTACAGCCATCATTAAAGACATTTTAGTATGGGTCATAATGCTGTTTATGGTGGTGTCCCTCCCTCTCATTCATTTTAACGGCTGGACACCAATGATTGACACGTTAGTAAAGGAAGCGCCGCAAATGCTGACGATACCGGCAGAAGGTCCAAAAGGCATTCCTTGGTTTATCACAGCATCTATTGTTTCCGCCCTTGCACTTTTTATGTGGGCACATGCCGCTACAGGCGTTTTCACAGCGAAGAGCGCTGATGCAGTTAGAAAAAACAGCATGTTTTTGCCGCTTTATAACATAGTGTTAATTTTGGTTATTTTTCTTGGCTTTATCGCCTTTCTTGTCCTGCCGGAAGATACAAATCCAAGACTGGCGCTGCTGCATTTGATTCAAACATCTTACGGCGGCGTGGCACAAGGTTTTGCATATGCCACGATTGCTCTTGCTTCTTTGATTCCATGCTCCATTATGGCAATCGGTGCATCAAATTTGTTTGCCAATAACCTATATCGAGATTTGATTCATCCGAATGTGTCTCAGAGCAAGCTGACCCTTATCACACGTTCAATGGTGTTTGTTGTCATCGGCCTTGCGCTTCTGTTTGGAATGCTGTTCCCGACTGCCTTAGTGACACTTCAGCTATTGGGAGTATCCGGCATGGTGCAAATCTTTCCGGCGATTGCTGTCAGCCTATTCTGGAAGCATCAAACGAAAGAAGCTACGGTTATCGGATTATTAGTCGGCCTTGCAGTAACATTTATTGTGTATACCACTCAATTCGCACATGGCATTTATGAAGGGTTCTGGGGATTGGCCGCCAATCTCATCGCTGTGATTATTTTGAATCCATTGTTCATCAAGAAGGCAGGATCCAATCCTGTCATTGAAGGTTTATTTGGTAAAAAACAAGACGCTGACCCAAATCAAAAGGGTGCATAAAAAAAACCATACGCGGCAGCCGCGTATGGTTTTTTTACATTTCTTTTTTCAAAGTTTCAATTGCCTTTTCCATTTGCGTATCATTATTTGACAGCTTCTTTTGAAGTTCTGTCATTAATTTCGTTGTTGTATCACCAGTCAGTACACCTGTTTCTTTCAGCTTCTCTTTTTTCTGGAACTGTTTGACGACAGATACAAAATTCTGATCATACGTACTGTTAACCTTTACCTTGTAGCCAAGTGCTTTTAGCATTTTCTGAGCTACTTTAACATTGGTGCCTGAATCACCTGATTTGTACGTTTTATCTGCATCCAAATACGGAAGCTTTGCGTAATCAGGCGGTTCTGCTTTCACTTGAGGCTTGATGCCTTTTTTGTGAATCCATTCACCGTCGGCAGTCAGCCATTTGGCGACTGTCAGTTTGACAGTAGATCCATCATCATATTCTTTTGCTGTTTGAACCGTGCCTTTGCCAAATGTGGTTTCGCCGATTAATGGTATGCCTGACGATTCATGAAGGGCAGCGGCCATAATTTCCGCGGCGCTGGCTGTGCCGTCATTTACTAAAACGACAGTCGGCTTGGTCATTTTTCGATCTTTTTCGGCCTTCATGACTTCTTTTGAACCGTTTTTGTATTCAACCTGCATGATGTTTTTCCCTTTATCAATAAACAGGTTGCACATCGTAATCGCCTGATCCATTAAGCCGCCCGGGTTGCCCCTCAAGTCTAAAATATAGCCCTTGGCGCCTTTTTTCTCTAAACTGTCAATCGCATCTGTCAGCTCTTTAGCAGTTGTTTCAGAGAAAGATGTGATTTGGATTTCGCCGATGTTGTTGTCTTTCATCTCGGAATAGACGGTTTCTACAGGAATGGTATCACGCTTAATGGAGAGATCGATATTTCCAACTCCCGCTCTGTTCAGCTCAAGCTTCACTTTTGTGCCCTTTTTGCCTCGGATTAAAGCGACGGCTTCATTTACATTCATGCCTTCAACGCTTTTTCCGTTCACCTTTAGGATTTGGTCCTTCGGTTTGATTCCGGCTTTTTCAGCAGGTGAACCTTTAATTGGCGACACAATAAGGATTTCTCCGTCTTTCTCCTCTACTTGGGCTCCGATTCCTTCAAAGGATGCAGAAATCGTCTCGTCAAATGATTTTGCTGCCTCTTGATCCATATATGTGGAATACGGATCATTGAGAGATTGAATCATTCCTTTAATTGCTCCGTCTACTAATTTGTCATCATCTGTTTTTTGGTAATAATCACTTTTGATTTGCTCATACGCTTTATTTAATTTGTCGAACTTGCTGTCTCCCAGGCTTGCTGATGTTTGGCCCAGGATGCTGGAATTGCCCGTAATAAATAAAGTAAGCGCCGAAGCGACAACCGCGGTAATCAGCACAATAAAAAACAGTTTTAATTGCCGTTTCAATTAAACACCACCTTTTTCTTCTTACAATATTATCATGGACGAATACTTATTCGTCAACTCAGAGCAGAAATGAAAGAGAAACGCCCTTCTTTCGCTTTTCATAAACCTATGTCTTTATACGACATATGATAAAGAAAAAGGAGGATTCGATATTGAGCCGATATTTAGAAATGCTGTCCTTATTCGGTGTCGCAGGAGCGCATCCAGGTGGGCTTGCTTTTTCAAAAGCGGTCTTGCAAAAGGCTGCGCCCTCTCCGAATCAGCCGATTCTTGATGCCGGATGCGGAACAGGCCAGACTGCGGCTTATTTAGGACATTTGCTGTATCCTGTAACAGTCGTTGATAAAGACCCTATCATGCTTGAGAAAGCAACAAAAAGATTTGCAAATGAAGGGCTTGCCATCCCTGCATATCAGGCTGAGCTGGAACACCTCCCGTTTTCTTCTGAGTCCTTTTCCTGCGTCCTGTCAGAATCGGTCCTCAGTTTTTCTCATCTGACATCCTCTCTTCAAGAAATGTCAAGAGTATTGAAGCCCGGCGGGATGCTGATTGGTATAGAAGCAGCTTTAAAAAAACCGATGCCCCCCGCAGAAAAAGAGCAAATGATGGATTTCTACGGTTTTACTTGTTTACTTGAAGAAACCGAGTGGCATAAAACCTTGAAGTCTTATGGCTTTCAAAGTACTAAAGCGATAACACTTCTTTCGGATGAAATGGAATTTGAGCCAACCACAGAAATGGATTTATCGCAAACGATTGCTCCTATTTTTTACGATACACTTCAAACACATTATGAACTCATGCAGATATATAGCGAGTATATGGGCCATTGTATCTTTATCGCGTATAAGTAAAACGGCGTATCGCCCCCTGTTTTCGTCCAACCTTTTTTCCCCATCTATCATATTCTGATAGAAAGTCAGTTTAGGAGGGAAACAATATTGGAGAGATATTACCATCTTTGCAGAAACCATCAAGGTAAAGTCGTCAGAATTACAGAGAGAGGCGGAAGAGTTCACGTCGGCAGAATTACCCGTGTCACAAGAGACAGAGTTTATATAGCTCCGGCCGGCGGAGGGCCAAGAGGGGGCTTCGGTTACGGATATTGGGGCGGTTATTGGGGATATGGAGCGGCTTACGGTATTTCCCTCGGATTAATTGCAGGAGTGGCTCTGGCTGGTTTATTCTTCTGGTAAGCATAAAATAAATACCTGATTAATTGCTAGATTCACCAGACACAAAGAAGCCCGCTTATCAATTGTAAGCGGGCTTTCTCTATTAAATTTTCTTCACTTTTTCAAAGTATTCTTCGAGCGTTAAATCATTTTCTTGCATGACCTTTGCGGCCTTTTTGCCTACATAGCGCAGGTGCCATGGCTCGTATTCATATTTCGTGATATCCTCTTTATTTTTCGGATAGCGAATGATAAAGCCATATTTATAAGCATTGTCCTGTACCCATTTTCCGTCGGCCGTGCTTCCGAACGCTTCATTTAGCTCAAAGCCATTGCTCCGGCTCGAAATGTCCATCGCAAGGCCTGTTTGGTGCTCACTTTCACCCGGGTAAGCGACCGCTTCCTTTGCCTTCTTTTCCCCTTTAAGGCTAACTTCATTGTCAAAAATGACTTTCTGTCTATCATACGAACGGTACCCCGAGACAGCTGCCAGTTCATAGCCTTCCTTTTTTGCAGCATCGAACATCGTTTTTAATGCGTCGGCCGCTTCCTTTCTGATGTAACGTTTTTGAATCTTTTCTTCAAAAGAAAACTCTACATCAGGTATGACTAGATCGCTAGGTTCATAGTTTCCGGGCAGTGCGTATTGTTTATTGACAAGCGCGAGTATATTTTCTGGATTTTGAATGGTTTCTAGACCGTCTACTTTTTTAGTATCATTGAAATATTTGCTTTCCAGTGAAAACTCACTGTCTTGAGTGTTAGTTTTTTTGCTGTCAGTTGTTTTTTGATCTGTTTGCTTTGTTTCTGCTGTGGTTTTCGTATCCTTTTGAGCATCTCCATTCGACATGCTGCAGCCGGCTCCGACTAATGCCGTTACACTCAGAGCGGCAGCCAGTGAGAACCATTTACCGGACTTTATCATATTACATTACCTTCCTTTTATCAATCGTTTCCGCATTCACAAAGAAGAGGCTGCCGGCACCCAGCACGCCTCTTGATTTATTTTATTGTGATACGGAATGTAAAGCCACTTCTATCATATCATGAAATGTAGTTTGACGCTCTTCCGCTGTCGTTTCTTCTCCTGTTAATACGTGATCACTCACGGTGAGAATAGACAGCGCTTTTCTTCCGTGCTTCGCTGCTAATGTGTACAATGCAGTTGTTTCCATCTCAACGCCCAGCACTCCGTAATTTGCAAGCTTTTCAATTTGCGAATCGTCGTTGTAGAACTGGTCAGCTGTAAATACGCTTCCTACCGTCACCGGCACGCCTTTATCCTTTGCGGCCTCATAGGCATTTTTTAAAAGCTCGAAATCCGCGCAAGGCGCAAAATCAATACTTCCGAAAGCGACTCTGTTCATTTGTGAATCAGTTGAGGATGTCATAGCTAAAATGACGTCACGCACTTTGACATCTTTACGGATAGCACCGCAAGAACCTACTCTTATTAGATTTTGTACATCGTAGCTTTGAATTAATTCATTCACATAAATTGAAATAGACGGAACGCCCATTCCCGTGCCTTGCACGGAGATTTTTTTCCCTTTATATGTACCTGTAAATCCATACATGCCTCTGACTTCATTGTAGCATTCTACATTTTCAAGATACGTTTCAGCAATAAATTTTGCTCTGAGAGGATCTCCCGGCAAAAGCACTGTATCCGCAATCTGCCCTTTTTCAGCACCTATATGTACACTCATCTCATATCCTCCTGTAAATCTAAATTATCATCCAGTCCGTTCATTTTACAACGAATGTCATGGTGTGACAAACTTCAGCATAGATTATAAAGGAATCTGGCGAAAAAAGAAATGGTCCGAGGCTGTTTGGGCACTTCCTGAGAAAAACGGGATAATCGAGTTGTTTATTTGAAAACCTAACCGCAGGAAGGAGGGATGAGACATGGGTAAAAAACAGCGTAACCGGATCACCGGCCAAAAAAAGAACAATCATATACCTGCAAAAGATGTAATTGCAGCTGAAGAGGCGCACGGGAAAGAGTATTCCGCGGCCAAACGCAAGCCTTAAACTGCAGAAAACTGCGGAAATCCGCAGTTTTCTTTTTGTTATGTCGTTTGTACAATCAAACGATTGATTTTTCTCCATCCGGCGGGAAGCAGTTTGTAATATGTTTTCCCTTTTCTGCCTTCATCAATCAGAATCACGTCCCCTGTGGCCATAAATCTCGCATCATAATCACTTGGAACGGTGTCAAATAAATTAAATAAAGAGAATGCTCTTTTCAGCACGTCTTGATGATCGCTCCCGTTGAGTTCAGTTCGATAGACGGCTCTATAGCCCTTTTTTTCGCCAAACCGGGGTGTCTGAAATATTGTCACGTCATAGGAACAAGACTTCTTTTTAAACACGGATAACATCATCAAGATCCCCTCCCATTTATTTCTTTACATATTGGCGTTTTCGTCACGTTTTCCTCTCTCTATTTTTGTCGAATCTGCTTCATCTTTTCGTCAAAACCTTTTACTAGGAAAAACAGAAGCAAACCAAGACTAAAGCCTCCTAACACGTCAGTTACAAAATGAACCCCAAGATAGACTCTGCTTATTCCGACTAAAACTGTGATGAAACCGGCTATTATATATACTATTTTTTTATGTTTGCATAAAAACGGGAGGTGTTTCACTAAAAAGTAGGCAATGACAGGATAGACACAGGCAGCATTCATGGAGTGGCCACTCGGAAAGCTGAATGATGATTCATGAACCAGCGGTGCAAAATCAGGCCTCACTCGTTCGATCCATTCTTTTAATACTTTGTTTAACAGCCGATCCGCACCGAATACCAAGAGCATCAACAGGCCGTCCCATGTTTTTCTGTAAAAAAACAGACCCGCTCCCATAATCACGATAAGAGGGAGCAGAATAGAAGAAGCACCAAGATGGGTGATCCCTGTCATGACATCATTAAGCCATGGCTGACGAATCAAAACAGCTGCCTTGCTAATCGCTTCATCCGCTGATTGCACAGCATTTGTATGAATGGCCGCAGCTAGAAAAAGAAAGATAAGAAATAGACTAACGGGCTTGTACAACAATTCAACCACCTCGATTTTTACAGAAGTCATAGCATCACAAATAAGAAAACCAGAGCTGATCGCTCCGGTTTTAAACCTTAGTCATCTTCATCCCACTCTTCATCTATCATACATTTTTCTATCAAATAATCAAAGGTAATATCAGCGATTTCAAACAGCTCATCCTCACTCGGTATGTAGCCCCGTCTTGCAAGCTCTTTGTAAAAAAATTCAGCGATTTCTTCCGTATCAATCACAAGATCTATTTCTTTCATCTCCGTACCGCCTCCTTTTTTATGTTTTATGAAAAAACAGGCTGAATTATACCCGGTGTTCTAAACAATTCTTTCAGTCATATACATTGAATAAAAAACAAGCCATGGGAGGCTGACGAGAATGATTGCTAAAATGATGGAAGCACTGGACGGAGAAAGATTTGATATCATAATGGAAAAAACGCTTAAAGGAATGACGTATGTGATGATTTGGGGCTGTTTGCCTTATTTTTTATATGTCCTGATCCGTATGTTCACAAACTAACTGAAATGCTCTTTTAAACTTTCCAGAACAAACATCATCATATCTTTATATTCTTCATCTCGAAACATTTCGTACAGAATTTTGTAATCATTATAAATATCCAGAAGCTCATCAACAATTGATACAGCAAGGATATGAAGGGTTTCTTGATCTTCATCATCGCCTTCAAACTGAAGAAGAGCAGACGATGCGATATCTTCGCCGATCTCATGGCCAGTTTCTCCGACATAGTGGACAAACAAAAGCTGGTGTACAAACTGGTCCATTTCATATTTTCTCAGCACCAGTGTGAGATCCTCTTCCTCCGTTTCAAGCCACTCTCCATCCTTTAAACGGGTCAGCTCATAAATGATATCCTCCCAGCCGTCTTCTAAATATCTCCAAATTTCTGTTCTGTGGCCGATAATGCGAAAGAGTTCTTTTCCATAATCTTTTACATAAACAACATCCCCAATAAGGAATTCATACTCTATATCAAGCTTTTCCATATCGACAATGACACCCTCATAATCTTTATAAAGCTGAATGGACGATTCAAAGTATAAGACTTCATTATGATTTACTTCATAAAGATAGTGTTTATCAATTTGGTGTACTTTTGTGATGGTGCCGACTGTTCCATACATAATGACAACTACGATATCCCCTACTTGGAATTTCGGTTTATTTTGCTTCATGGTGTCTCCCCCTCGCCGCAACATTTCTCATACGCTATCGTATGCCGGGTTACACCAATTCGCATGGGCATGAAAACCATAGGAAGTATCCAATTATGGTATGTGTATGCGCACAAAAAAATCCGCAGCGGGTCTGCGGATTCTTACATGTGGTTATTTGCCGTGCACCTCGGCCTCGTATTTTTCCCAAGCTTCATCAAACGTCGCCATCGTGTCCAGATAATCAACATTCAGCTCCAAATATGAACTGATTTCGTGATAATCGGTTGATGTTTTTGGGAAGCTGTGATCCTCATACGCCTGATTGGCAAATTCACTGATGCTGTCCTTCGGCTTCGGATGTCTGTATTTTAATAAATAATGATAAAAGGATTTCATGGGTTTCCCCTCCTAGTGTCTGTCTTTTGTTGTTTTATTATACAGTTCAAGTGTAAAATTACAACAAAAGAATACCGAAGCATCATTCAGGAGAAGTCAAAATAGTTGCGTTTCAAAATCCTTTCTGTCTCCATGAGCTGCTGATACGTCAGGCTTTCAGGCAGTTTTTTTGTTTGAATCAAAAGCAGCTGGTCCTCAATCTCCTTTATTGTAATTTCGTCTTGATAGGTCATCCCGCAGGAAGCACACACCATGGCTGGTGTGTCAGTCAGCTCTATGGCTCTTGTGCCGTCAGGGAGCTCCCAGTATACAGTGTTCCTGCCGGGTACCGCTTCAAGCTCGCCACACCATTCGCATGTTTTCATGAAGAATCGCCTCCGCTTTCAGCCTCTTTCTGTTTTTTCTGCTGCGCCAAAAATTTCTTTTCTTTTAGCTGATCTCTTTTCTCACGCCGGTCTTTTAATGTTTCATGTTCCGGATTCGCGGTGAATGCCTCTCTCCTTTTGATTCTGGCTACATTTTCCGGTGTAAACGAAACCTCTTTGTCAGCCAATATAGCACTGAGCCCGATCGGCTCCTTTTTGTCAGCGATTTCAGGGAAAACGGACTCAAAATAGGCGTCGGCCTGGTTAGGGATATAATTCTCCGGTTCCGGATATGACGTAATCACACCTTCAAAATTTCTTAAGATGACTTTGTCAGGGCTTTGCGACAGGACATAGTTTGGCTGCAGGGCGATTTTCCCCCCGCCTCCTGGTGCGTCAACCACAAAGGTAGGAACCGCATAGCCTGAGGTATGGCCTCGCAGCCCTTCAATAATTTCCAAACCTTTAGAAACAGGAGCTCTGAAATGCCCGATGCCCTCTGACAGATCACATTGATAAATATAATACGGACGGACTCTGATTTTTACCAAGTCGTGCATGAGCTTTTTCATGATGGGAACGGAATCATTAATACCGGCTAACACGACGGCCTGATTTCCAACCGGCACTCCTGCGTTCACCAATTTTTCACAGGCTTCAACGGATTCCTCTGTCATTTCGATGCTTGTGTTGAAATGGGTGTTCAGCCAGACTGGATGATATTTTTTCAAAATATCGCACAGCTGATCGGTGATGCGCTGCGGAAAAACGACCGGCGCCCTTGTTCCGATTCTGATTACTTCCAGATGCGGAATGCTGCGCAGCTCTTTTAAAATGTATTCTAAAATTTGGTCATTGATTAGCAGTCCGTCACCGCCTGAAATTAAACAATCGCGGATTTCGGGTGTTTCCCGGATATAAGCAATTGCAGCATCAAGCTGTTTTTTAGGAACTCCCATTCCGATTTGTCCGGAAAAACGCCTTCTTGTGCAGTAGCGGCAGTACATGGAACATTGATTGGTGACAAGAAACAGCACACGGTCGGGATAGCGGTGTGTCAGTCCGGGTACCGGTGAATCTTCATCCTCATGGAGGGGGTCTTCCAGATCGTATTTTGTTTTGTGCATTTCTTCTGAAAGAGGTACAGACTGCATGCGGACCGGGCATCTGGGGTTATCGGGGTCCATTAAAGAAGCATAATATGGTGTAATATTTAAGGGGATCGTTTTGGTTGAAATTCTGACGCCTTCCTCTTCATCCTCGGTCAAGTTAATGACTTTTTTCAAATCATCTAATGTTCTTACCGTATGTGTAAGCTGCCAAAGCCAATCGTTCCATTTCTCTTCCGGAACGTCCTTCCATAATTCTATCTCCTTCCAATGCCGTTTCGGTTTATACCATTTGCTCTCCAAATGAATTCCTCCTCGTGCATCATTTTGACTTACAGGTGCTTGCACCAAATATTCATGTTTTCAAGACCTTCCGCTATATAGCAATTATTAATCAACCTTCCTCCGTATTGATAACCGGAATGGTATAACACAGCATTCATCCCAAAAGACGCAGCGCGGGCGAGAGAAAATACATGAAATATATTGTCTTCAGCCATTTCTTTTTCTAATGCCTCGATTAAAACGCTTGTCAGTGAATGTCCTCGATATTCCGGAAGCACAGCGCAGTCGGTTATTTCTGCATGCCCGAGCTCTGGGTTAGTTTCTGCGCTTGCTGCGCTGATCAGGCGGTCATGGTCAAGCATGACATAATACATCGTGTTTGTATTCATCGTCTTTTCAATATATGCAGGGTCAAATACCGGGGTCGGGTACGTACGAAATACTTTTTTATACAGCATCGATAGCTGATACATGTCGTTTGTTTCAGCTTTTCTCATCGTAAAGACGGGTGTATCTTCACTGCGGAGGCGAGGTGCTGTGCGATATAAAGCTTCGATCATTTCCTGTTCCTCTATATAAGAATGTGTTTGTCTCCGGTTTTCTGTGAGATAACGGACCATGACGCAAGCCGGGTGGCCGAGATAATAGCCCTTAAGAAAACCTTCCGGCACAAACAATTGTTGGGCAAGCACTGCCTCATCATGCTGTTTCGTATAGACGATGATTTTTTCGGAACCCTCTTCTTTTGCCGCTGCCACGATATCAGGCAGAGCCTTCTCAATGGCTCCGTCATAACGAACCACTCTGATTCGTTTATTAAAACCGTCATAGTCCAGAACTGCTGTAACACCGTTATTCTTTATCGACTTGAGCATCCGCATCCTCCTCGTCTGTGTGAAGCCCGCACCAATCCATAACAAAAAGCGCAATAATTTTAGCAGATTCTATCATGGCTTCAACCTCGATGTATTCATTTGCCTGATGAGCTGTTTTTGTTTCCCCAGGCCCGAAGACAATCACTGGCGTATCTCCTGCATGGTATAAAAGCCCTCCGTCCGTTCCCCATGGTGAAGCTTCGATGATTGGCTCTGTCTGTTTCGTTTTTTGATAGGCTGATTGCAGCACTGAAAGTAAAGGGTGGTCATCAGGTAAATCATTCGGCAGCCATTGAGCGCCGAACCATTCTACTGTTACCGGATGGCGTTTAAACCATTCGTCACGGTATTCTAAATCCTTCAACCAGTTTTCCAATTCAAGTTTTACTGCTTCTGGTTTTTCATGGGGAGCAATTCCGCATCTCCCTTCTATGACGACACGATCTGCAACTGACGAAGGCCATGCTCCTCCTGAGATGGTGCCGATATTCACTGGTACCGGTATAGGGACATTGTCATACAGCGGATCTGAAATTCTCGCATTGCGAACTTTCTCCAGCTCTTGTATGGCAGTGATCACGTGCAGGCTTTTTTCAATCGCGCTTACCCCCTCATAGCGTGTGCCGCCATGTGCGGCTAATCCCTTTACTGTAATTCGAAACCACATCGAGCCCTGCTGCTTTATAAATAGTTTCATATTCGTCGGCTCCGGAATTAGTGCCCCGTCAGCACGATAACCTCTCATGATGGCGGACAGTGTTCCGGCGCCGCCGCACTCTTCATCTACAACACTTTGAAACAATATATCTCCCTTTAAATGAACATCGCAGGCGTGCAGGGCTTCTAAAGCAAAAAGAAGGGCTGTATTGCCTCCCTTCATATCCGTTGAGCCACGCCCGTATATTTTACCGTTTTCTTCGACTGCTTGAAACGGTTCATACTTCCAATCCTTTACGCTTCCTTCAGGCACAACATCGATATGACCGTTTAAAATCAGAGACCTGCCTCCGCCCGCTCCCGTTTTTTTTGCAACGATGTTCGGGCTCTCATGAAAATCTGAGCGGTCTGATTTAAAGTAGGGATGCTGTTTTAATTGCTTTAGGCTTGGCTCCCACACGTCAATGTCCATATGAAATTGCCTCAGCTTTTCAAGCACAACAGCTTGGGCGTTAAATTCTGCGCCCATAGTACTTTTTTCTCCAATCAATCTTTTGAGAAGACGAATGGCTTTGGCCGAATGCTGATCAAGCCACCCGATTACTTTTCTCTCAATGTCTTGCATCCTCATTCCCCCTTTTAAGAAAAAGGCATATCTATTTTGATTTCAGCTTCAGTCAGCCTCGTCACCTCGTCGATTGTCGAACCATTCATCAGCTCTTTTAAAATGAAATGACGGCCATCGACCTCAAGAACGGCTTTTTCAGTAATGATCATATCTACACAGCCTGCTGCGGTTAATGGAAGCGTGCATGTTTCGGTTAATTTAGGCCTTCCCTTTTGATCTGTATGACTCATGACGACAACCACTTTTTTCGCTTTTTGGGCCAGTTCCATCGCACCGCCCATGCCCGGCACCTTTTTTCCCGGGACAAGCCAATTTGCCAAATCGCCTGACTGACTCACCTGCAGGGCGCCTAAAATTGTTATGTCAATTTTGCCTCTTCTGATCATCGCAAATGACATCGTTGTATCAAAGTATGACGCCCCTTTTACAGCGCGGACAGGATACCCCGCGGCGTTGCATAAATATTCATCCTCTTCCCCCTTTTCAGGGCTTTCACCAATGCCGAGCACACCGTTTTCCGCCTGCAGCATGACCTGCATGTCAGGCGGCAAAAAGTTCGGCACTAAAGATGGGATGCCGATACCGAGATTCACAATCATACCCGGCTTGATTTCAGAAGCGGCCCGTTTTGCGATCTGTTCTCTCTCTGCTACTCCCAAGCCCATTTCCACTTCACTCCTTCGCTTCTCACAACCCCCTCGACAAAAACCCCCGGTGTGACAATCATTTCTTCAGAAATCTCTCCTATCGGGACGATCCGCTCAGCTTCGGCAAAGGTTCTCCTGGCAGCCATTGCCATAAGTGGATTCATATTGCGCGCTGTTTTGTCGTACGTTAAGTTGCCGAATTCATCAGCAATGTGCGCATTGACGAAAGCAAAATCAGCCGTCAGCGCCTCTTCAACCAAATACCGCTTTCCAGCCACAGACACGATGTCTTTTTTCTCACAAACCATTTGATTATCAATGCCGACGTCGGTCAAAATGCCACCGATTCCCGAACCGCCGGCACGAATCCGTTCCGCAAGCGTTCCCTGGGGTGAAAATTGAACCTCTAACGTCCCGTCTGTCATCTGTTTTCCGGCTACAGGATTGGAACCGATATGCGATGCGATCAGGGTTTTGACTCGTTGATTGACAATAAGCGGGCCGACCCCTATTTCCGGGAACCCGGCATCATTGCAGATGACGGTTAAATCCGTTACACCGCTGTCCAATATAGCTTCAATTAATGAAGGAGGCGTCCCGACTCCCCCAAAGCCGCCAAACATCAGGACCGCCCCGTCCTGAACATCTGCAATTGCTGTTTCGATGCTGATTGTTTTTTGAAATGGCGCCATTTGATTTCAATCCTTTTTCAGTATTTTTTCGACCGCTCCAACTGTTTCCGAAAAATTTGAAATGAGCTCTTCAATTTCACCGTCTGAAATGGTAAATGGAGGAGCAATAATAACAGCATCTCCTTCCCCGCTGTCTATTCCCGTTTTGGCAGGATAAACAATCAGCCCGCGTTTTTTCGCCTCGCTGATCATGTGCTGAGTAACCGCCTTCTCTTGAGAAAAAACTTGTTTCGTATTCTTGTCTGCTACAAATTCAACTCCTAATAGCAGTCCTTTTCCGCGCACATCGCCAATAATCTCGCTTTGAGACGCTGTCTCAACAAGCTTCTTTTTCAGTACAGCCCCCTTTTTCTCTGATTGCTTGATCAAGCCATGCTTTACCACATACTGCAAAACTTCAAGAGCGGCTTTGGCTGAATAGGGATGTGCACTATATGTGTGGCCGCTCATAATCACACCTGAGCCTTGTTTTATCGTTTGAATAATAGAATCAGATACAACGGCAGCGGCAATAGGTGCATACCCGGCACCGAGACCCTTTCCCAGTACAGCAATATCAGGAACGGTGTGCCAATGCTCTGTCGCGAGCATCCTTCCCGTTCTTCCAAGCCCTGTCATCACTTCGTCTGCAATAAAGAGCACTTCGTGTGTGCGGCATACCTCACTTAATCTCTCATAATATCCCGGAGGCGGAGTAATCGCTGCTCCTGCTGCACCAATAATAGGCTCAGCCACAAAGCCGGCGATAAATTGGCTTCCGATTCTTTTGATCGCAGTCTCCAGTTCATCAGCGGCAGTCTGAACAAAGTCTTCTTCCGTCCCATGATTCCGCCGATACACATGAGGAGCTGAAATAACAGGATATCGCTCAATGAGATGGGTGAATCGGTATCTCCTTTCATAAAAACCAGATAATGAAAGCGCTCCCAAAGTTATTCCGTGGTAACTGCTCCATCGAGACAAAAAGATGGATTTTTGTGTTTGCTTTTTTTCCTGCCAATACTGAATGGCGATTTTCATAGCTGTTTCTATCGCTTCTGATCCGCTGTTGACAAAAAAAGACCAATTCACATCTCCCGGAAGCTCTTGCGCCAAGAGGGCGGCTAATTGCTCGGCAGGCTCGCTTGTAAACTGTGATCGATAAGCAAAAGACACTTGATCAAGCTGGTCTTTCAGCTTCTCAGTCACATCACGAACCCCGTGGCCGATATTACATGTCACTGCACCTGATGAGCCGTCAAGATATCTTTTTCCGGTCTGATCATAAACATATGAACCCTTCGCATAACTGACAACCGGATAGGCCGAACTAAGGTCCGGCTTAATTAAATAACTGCTCATGCTCCCACCTCAAAAAACCCTTTTGACATATTATATGAGTGTCCAAATTGCGGCATGACGTTCCACGCAAAAACTTTTCACACAAAAAAGAGCCTTCCTGATGGGAAGGCTCTTTTGAATTTCAACATTAGTGAATAAAAGCAGCTCCGACAATAATTAATAAAATAAACAAGACAACAATCAATACAAACGTATTTGTCCCGCAGCCAGATCCGTAACCGTATCCAGAGTATCCATGCATGCTATTTTCATCCTTTCTTATCACGATATACGGCATAATATGCGGGCCAAGTCCCAAATGGTTTGTGCAAACGCCTATTTCATGTAAGGAAATAATGAAAAACAGTGTGCATCCGCTCATATTTTTTAAACGTCAGCTTTTCGTAAAAATGGGTTGCACCCTCAGTGCTTGTGGCCACTAAATAGGCTGCTTCCATTCCTAGCGATTTCGCGATGGACAACATTTCTTTCACTAAGATACTGCCATAGCCCTTCCTTTGAAACTGATCCAAAATGGCAACTTCTTCGATTTTAGCCGTTTTTTCTTGCGGATGGATAAATAGCTCTCCACACCCAATGGGAACCTTCTGTGAAGCTTCGCTATAACAAACAACAAGAATAATCGTACCCGCTTCATAAAAGGGATATTTTCTTTTTAATTTTTGTTTTGCGATCGCTTCCCCAATATAAATGGAATCATAAATTTTCATGATAGTAGACCCATCACTGAGACTTTTTGCTGTCCCCCATGCCGTTAACGGATGCCCCATCTGCCCTTTCCAATCACTAAGTTTCATGTCGTACAACAGCTCATCCTCGACAACAAACCCGCTTTTGACAAGCAATTGCTTCAAACCAAGCGGAAAAACATGCTGCGGTGACGCTTTTAAATGGAGATAATTCGCAGCAAGTAGCTTTGGTACGGAGGGCAAAAAGTCCAGTAACCGATCCAATGGAAACGTATCATGGAGCTGTACAAAGTTATGAGAAAAAATTTGCGGAAGCTTTGGATCTCTATATATTCTGTAATGATCAAACAATGCCGATTCAGACGTTAACAATATATATTGGTGTTCCGTTTTTGAATAATGTCCTGTCATGAACGTCTCCTTTTTATGAACCTATGCCTTTACTCAATTGCAATATTCAACTTCTTTATAATCTCATCGTACACTGGATAAAACGGCTTTCCAATTGAAAATTTATGGATATTTCGGAAAGAAGCGGAGATTGGCTTTTGATGCAAAAAAAATTTCCTTACTACTTGTTCACTAATTGGGTGTAAGACGCCGTGTAGAAACAAAAACGACTTGCGTTCTATGAGAAAAAGCCTTCGATTAGGCGGATTTTCGATCAAACTAGATCGTTCCCGCGTAATTGGCAGCCCTTCCGGCAGCGCCTCTAATTCTTCTTTTCCAATTGTCAATATGTCTTTTCTTTTAAATTGATAAAACCGAAAAGCATACTGACCCATAATCCGTCTTTTTTTTTCGTCTTCGATATAAAATATTGCAGGATGTCCAGCTTCCTTTACTAAAATGTAATTCGGTATATTTAACATTTTTCCGATTCTATATTGGAATAAATACGGATCTGGAACGGTCACAGTCCGATTTAGATACAAAGAACCCCACCTATCCCCGACAGGACGCCTCAGACCCTGATCAATAAAATACACGTTTTGATCTGAACCTTTTACAAAAGATCCGTCAATCAAATCAGCGGGCAGAGACTGATATGCATTTTGAAATGAATTGGGGGTTTTATAGGTTGTATCTAATACTTCATTTATCGGCAAAAACGGCGCAAAGTTGTTGATTCTGGTCCAAAAAATTGAGTCACCATGATTCCAATGCTTCATGTCATCGTCCCAGTAGCTTCCATATTTATGAAGTATACGATCAAGTAACGAACGACGATGCATAACTGAGCAATGATCGACTTGGAAAGCAGCCTGATCTAACACTGCATCGGCATTCCTATAGAAATGTGAAATTTCCTCTCCTCTTTCGTTTACATGTATAACTTTTTGTCTTGAATAGACAGCCAGTGCCTCAGGCTTATGCAAAAACGTCTGCACCATACGGTTCAAACGCTCAGGATGATAAACTGTGTCATCGGTGAGATAGGAAATGTAGTCTCCCTTAGCAAATGGAAGCGCGCTGTTAATTAGCGTGGCGTAGCGGGTTGTTTTTATTCGTTCTTCAGGTTTTACGAAACTGTTTTCATAACGAATGCGAGGGTCATGAAGATACTTGTGAATTACTGCAGTTGTTTCTTCATTAGAATGATCATCCATGACAAAAAGCTCCCAATTGTCATGTGTTTGATTCATGACGCTTTCAATCGCCTTTTGCAGATAAGCGGGTTTGTTGTAACTCGTTAAAACAATGGACACTTTCTCTCCCATCTATACATCCCCTTAACGTCTGACATATAAAACGGCTCCGCAGCAAGCAGAGCCTCTGTCTTCATTAAAAAGCACCCCAGCTTACAATACTCGAGAGTGCAACATTTGACCTCAGGTTATTTAACGGATTTTGAAAAATCACCAAGTCTGTCAGGACTTCTTTTACAATGACATTTTGAAGCGTACCTCCATTTATTAGGTTCACTTTTGGAATCGGCACACTAAGCTCTTTCGCAAATATGAGTTGACGTCTGAGATCAGAATCATTTTCTTCAGAAACTGGGTGACAGATAAGCAAAATCAATAAAAGTAGAATAAATTGCAATTCGTTTCCATTTTCATCTTTGTTTACTTGATATTGAGACTCCAAACAACAATCCCTCCTATACTTTTCACAGTATGATTGAACTGTCAATTGCGGTATAGATAATGTCTGTTCATTGAAAAAAATCAGCACTTTTCTTAAATATAAAAAAAGTTTGGCGTTCGCCTCATACCAAATACCGGTTAGTAGAATATGATTAATTTGAGTTCACTATTATTAGGAGGTGTTTTTAATGAATAGTGGAAACACGCAATTAAAAAGGGAGTTAATCAGGGCCCTTTTAAACCCTTTATTAACAAATTCAACTTTAGGAGGAGATAACTTGGATATTTCACTTAACACTATTTTGGGAACCGCGCTTGATTTAAATACGAATTCGAATACTTCACCTGATTCGCCAGCAGAATGGATTTTCGAGAGAATCGCACCGGGTACTAGGATCAGTATTGTAACTGATTCAGGTGACATGATCGGCCCTGCCATATTTATCAATTTCAATCAGGAAATAGGCATCGTCTTTGTAACACAAGAAAGCACTGTCACTCCTGCGGGCCAAGCTACAACATTAATTGATGTAAACAAAGTAGAAAGCGTTACGTTCTTTTCATAACATCTGATGAAAGTCTTGTATATCCAGTCGGGATACGGAGGAATATACAGTTATTTTGATCGCTGGGCTGAAGAATGTTTTCGGTGTACTCATACAGAGTATATGTCAGCAGGTACTCTGGAAGCAGAGGCTCTGGTGAAGATCGAAACATTTCAGCCGGACTTCGCACTTATGATGGTTGGAGACCGCGTTCCTCACGACTGGCTGACCTGGTTAAAGGGTAAGGATATTCCCGTGTATGTTTGGCTGACCGAAGACCCATTTTATATTGATATCAGTCTTCAGGTGATTAAACATGCTGACGCCATATTAACGATAGAACAAAATGCCGCTCTCTATTATCGGGAGCTTGGCTTCCAGCACGTCTATTATGTTCCGATTCCAGTTAATCATCGGCTGTTTAAAAAAATGGACACCGAACAATCCTTCCATTCAAATCTGCTTATCATTGGCTATCCTTACCCTAATCGGGTTCAGCTTATGAAAGAAGCGGTACATCTGCCTTTCACGGTTCGAGTAATCGGAAAGGAATGGAGAAAGTATCTGCCTAAAAAAGTGCTCAAGCAGCCGCATATCGATGTCGTCAGCACATGGATTCCACCCGAACACGCCGTTCATTATTATAACGGGGCTGACATTGTGATCAATGCGCATCGGCCTTATCATTTTGCTTTCAACAAAAATAATATCCCCATCAAAAATGCCAGTTTCAATAACCGAACGTTTGATATCGCTGCGTGCGAAGCATTTCAATTAACAGATTTACCCGCGGCTCATCCTTTTTCATCCTTTATTTCTTATCACAGTATCAACGACTTTAAGGAAAAAGCCGCTTTCTATATCAACCATCCTGAAGAACGGCATAAAGTAGCAGCATCCAATTACAAAGAGACCGTACCCGCAAATACGTATGATGAGCTTCCTGAAAAACTAAAGGCGATTCATTTGGCGCTTTCTTAAAAAATCGTTCATTTCTATGAACGATTTTTTCTAGCCATCAGAACGGTCCTTCAGCTTCCTCAGATTCACCTGTTTATAAAGATCAAGTCTCCCGCCAAGATGCTGTGCAAACTGTTCCCACGACACTGATTTGAAGTTTTGATTGCCGGCTTGTCCATTGTTGATAGTTTCGCCGTCCTGTGCCACAAAAATCCCGAAAGGATATTTTGGGCCAAGTCCGAAACCGAGAACATCAATACCGTCCGTATCACTAGTACCGTCTATCTTTACGCCAACTGTGATGGTCAAAGTTTGCTACATAGCAATTGCTTCCCTGCCGTTCATACATTGCATAGCAGTTACTTCCGTGACTTGAGGCCATGAGGTACCCTTTGCCGTTTGGTGCATAAAAGATCGTCAGTCCTTCTATATGCTGTCAAATGTTCTCCTGTCGCACGGTCGACAACCTGCCCCTTTCCTAAAGCGACAGGATTTGTCTCGATTTGCGCTGTCACTTTAAAATGATGTTCCGCATTCACATGATGATCGGCAGGTTTATTGCTGTCAGGTTAAGCAATAAACCCGCACCAGTGCTTAGCAGCAATTTAATATATACAGGTATTTAACTGTGAGGAAATGAACCTTTTTTATAGTGTTTTTGATTCGTAAACTACTGCACGTACGAGGGACGTGATAACTCTGTCAGGTTTCCTTTTACGGCGCGAAATAAATTATAATGAATATTTAGTACATTATTCATTTAGTTTTTTTATTTCTGGTTGCGTCTATTTTCCATTTTTTATAAATGAAGAACACTTTGTGACGTAATCATTCCCCTAAATTTTGATTTACTGGTTGCTTTCATTAACTCGATTAAAAAGTTGAACATATGATGCATGGTAGAGAAACGAGAGTTGGAGGATAAGCCATGCCTAAACAGCAAACAGCAGAACTAAAACCATTTTTCCATAACAAAACAGTTTTAGTCACTGGCGGGACGGGTTCAATCGGGAGTCAAATTGTCAAACGCCTTTTGCTGCTTACTCCGAAACAGGTGATTGTATTCAGCAAAGACGACAGTAAACAGTATATGATGAGCCAAAAATATGCGGAGGATAAGCGGCTTTTATTTATACTCGGAGATGTGCGCGATTATAGAAGGGTGAATCAGGTGATGGAAGACGTCGACATCGTCTTTCACGCTGCTGCGCTGAAACAGGTTCCGACCTGTGAAGACCATCCATTTGAAGCGATCCAGACCAATCTCATCGGCGGACAGAATGTGGTTGAGGCTGCCCTTTTACACCGAGTTCAGCAGGTTATTCATATCAGTACAGATAAAGCTGTTTTTAAAGATACTGACTACAAATTGATAAAAAAGAAAGGACTATTCTGAACTTTTCAGAGCCCTTTCAAATAGTAATCTTGCGACTTCTTTATAAAACTGATCTAAGTTATCATCCTCAAATTTTTGGTCAATAATTCTTATTGAGTAGTTATTTCTTTGAATAACCTTAATTGTTTTCTTCTTCAGTTCTTCATATTCTTCATAAGGCATTTATCTAACCCCCGTTTTCACAGGAGTATTATATGTATGTAAGGGTTTGTCTCTTGACTGTTCTTTCTTAATTAGTTCCCCACAAAGTTTGTTTAGATAATATGTATAATTCACTTTCTTTTTCATCCAACGCACTTCTGTGCCGATCTCTTTACAGATCGCAATCGGAATACTGGACTTGTTAACTTTAGTCTTATATTTATGTTCCAACTGTTTTTCAGCTATGTTCTTATATGTAAGGAAATCATCAATATGTACGAAATAAACCTTGTTCTCGGGCTCTCTAAATTGAAACAGGAAGCCAGGGATTATGTTTGGATATTGTGTTGCTTCCTTTAAATATTTAATCTGCTGCGGCTTTATGATCTTCTCGCTGAAGGAAATGGACTTGTCCTTTGTTGATTTAAGCTCAAAAGGAAATAAGTATCCATTAAAGTGAAGGAAACAGTCATATTTGTTTTTTGATACCGATGCTCCCCTTTTCAAAAACATTGGGTTAACGTCTTTAATCCGGTAAAAGAACAGCTTCTGATCTGCTGCAGATTTTTCAATGTTCGCTTCAAAAACTTTTCCTTGATTGTTTGCTCCCAATCAATCACTCTCCTAATCTATATTGAAGGTAAAATATGTATGTGCTAAAATCGTTCCTGAAAGAGGTGTACATAGTGAAAAAACAATGGAAACCAGTTGATTCAAGACTCAATGAACTCATGCATGAATATAGCGTTTCAATTGAAGATCTTGTTGAGCGTACTGGATTATCAAAACAACGTATTAATGATTATGTACGTGGTTTTAAATCTAATATGAATATTGGAACAGCAATGACATTTGCTGATGCCATAGGTTGCTCTATAGAAGAGCTTTATGTATGGAACTTTAAAGAGCGCAGACAATTAACCAAATAATTTACAATATGGTTCCCTTTTTGACCCACCTTATTTCCTGCATTAATTCCTCATTATTGTCAGCTAAGTTAATTAAGTTACGATGCGCTCTTTGTAGATCTTTTTCATCAATGGCCTCCTTTACTGTTTTCATTTGTCTATCCATTTTGTTATATAATGTTTGAATTGAATGATAAGCCTCGACTATACCGCTCATCCTTCACTAATTTTATTTTTATGCTAAAAGTTTAAGAGGGCGTCTTGAATACCTGAGATTTCAATACACCCAGTGATCTTTAAAACTCATAACAATTATCTTTTTCACTCAAATATCTTGCCGTTCGTCTGTACATATTTTTTTATATTTGTTCTTTATTTTCAACAGCTCAATTTGAGACTCAATGTGTTGAATATCCTGACTTTCTAATCCGCTAACATCGAATACTTTCAAGTTGTTATCAGAATTAGCATCCGAAATAAAATTTGATACCTTCACAACATCTATAGTTGGTATTGAAAGTGCCACGGCTATTTTTTTTAAAGTCTTTTGAGAGGGATTTTTCCTCTTGCCACTTTCTATTTGAGAAATATATGATACTGTTAAATCCGCTAGCTCAGCAAGTTTGCTCTGTGTTATATTCCGATTGATTCTTATCTGCTTTATATAAGCTGCTAAATTAAATTCTTCAGTCTTACTCATTAGAATTCACTCCAAAAAATTTTATAATCATTCCACTCTAAAGTGATCTGCTTAAAAACATGGTTTTAAAACTCCCATTTGTTTTTCAATATTCACATAATATACTAGCAGAATGTTTAATAAAATTTAAGCCAGTCAGCTTGTAATCCCTTCTTATTTTCGTACATATTCATCCAACTAAAAATAATATAAAGGCAAACCTTCAAAAAAAATCAACATTTTATTTAAATTCATTAATCATTTCTTCAACTTCGTCTATTGCAATGTCAATTCCAAACTGTTCATCATAAGTATTGGCAATTTTTTTAGCTTTGTTTAGGCGCTCTATTACCATGTTCAATATCATTATTTCATCCATACACATCACCTCTACATAAAATTAGAATTTTAACTGAATTTAAATCTCAAATGTTTTAAGTTCAAATGTTTTATATGAATCTACTTCATTTCCTGGTATCACATTGACACTTGGATAATTATCATAGTCATACGGGTATCCGATACAATTCATATGAAAGCTCGCTCCCTCTTTATCAAACTCAGCTTGTAAATGATCATGTCCACAAATCCAATGTTTTGTGTTAATGAACGGTACATCAACCATATAACATGTGTTAGGCTCAAACGGTGAATACGGATTGTGAACAGGTGGAACATGAGACACAAATACATCAACTTGGATGTTTTTTAATGTTTCATACCAATCCATTGATTCTTTCCACATCGCTCTTACTCCATCTACTTTGTTGTAACCATTAATACAAATGTAATTTGTGTCATTAGAAACTCCTTTAAAGAAATCCCATCCATCAAGTCCTTTTGGAAGGTACCACATTACATCTCCTGCAAAGACTTTACCTTTATATGTTCCCGTTGTCTTAATTAATGGAGTTACATTTTTTATGTTGGCAGCCTTTTTGATTAGATCATTTAACCTTCCAATTGAGTCTGAATACTTTCTTTTTTGATTCTTGCTAAGTAAATAAAGATCATGATTACCATATGTAAAGTAAACTTTCTCGTAATGCTTTGCTGCCTCATCTAAAACCCATAATGTTTGTTGATTCCATTCAGTAAAATCACCGGCAATGACTAATACCTCTCCATTACCGTTTGAGATAAATCTATTTATGATTTCCCTTGTCCGCTTCTCCCACTTAATCTGATTTACATTCCAGGGAATCCAATGATTAATATGAAGATCTGATACATAATCAATTTTCATTTTTCGCCCACCTTTCTTAATGAAAAAATTAATTTCGTTGGCGTGTATTAATTAAAATAATCTCTCCATAATATGATTCAAACAAGCATGTTTTCATTACACTTTAGGAGATGAATAAGATGGCTCAACAAAGCAGATCAAGATCAAACAACAATAATGAGTTATTAATTCCTCAAGCAGCTTCAGCCATTGAACAAATGAAACTTGAAATAGCTTCTGAGTTTGGTGTTCAATTAGGCGCTGAGACTACTTCTCGTGCAAACGGTTCAGTTGGTGGAGAAATCACTAAACGTTTAGTTCGCTTAGCTCAACAGAACATGGGCAGTCAATTTCATTAAGGAGGGGTATTCCCCTCTTTTAATGCTCCTCTTCTAAACCCTGCCATTACATTTAACCCTCCCACTTGCTCTACCACATTTTTCAATGGTATGATTTTCTATATAAATATCATCTAGTGTCTTATAATTAACTAAAAATAAAGCTTTAGGAGGATGAAAAATGAATACTAGAAGTAGTAAATACGAGCCACTGTATAAATTTTTAAAGTTAAAGGATACCAATCGTGTTGTCATGACTTTTTCTGATTTGGAGGATATACTTGGTTTTACACTTCCTACAACAGCTTTAAAACGAGATCAATGGTGGGTAAATAATAATTCACAACATACTCAGGCTAATTCCTGGTTGAAAGCAGGCTTCCGGGCAGTCCCGAAATTAAATGAAAAGAAAGTAAATTTTGTTAAATACCTGGAAGAATAACTTTCTAATGGGTAAGTATGATTAAATTATGATAAAAGGACCTAAATGAGGTGTATTAACTTGTGCAAAATAAGCACAAAACAAAGAAAAATAAGCGTTTGGTCAATATAATCATATCCTTCCTTAATTTCTGTCCTTGTGCTTGATTCCTAATTTTTTTATTTACATTCTTTGGTTTTAAAAAATCACTATTTAAGAAATCAAAGCAGAAAGAGAGCTATACATGTTTAAAAATTTTTTCAATTCACATCCGTTTATTAAAAATATTTCTGAAATTCTAATCACAGCTATTTCTCTTGGTGTATGGTTTAGTGTGAATATAAATCATTACTTAGGTGTTTTTTTGGGATTCTTAACAGCTGGGATTATTAATTCAGTTTTAGGCTGCAGTTGGGAACCTAAGAAGAAAACTGCCTGATGAAGAGGTTTGACCTCTTCATTTTTTTGCGCCTTAATCTAAATAAAATACAGATTTCATTTAGATAATATCCAGCGCTCCATCACAATAAGGACATTTGCCATTCTCCTCTTCGCATGTACACATATAATTCACCTCCGACGTCTCCTCAAATATCATTTAATTGTTGTTTCAGATCAAAGAATTTATCGTGAAGAAATTTAAATTTATCCTTATTTATGTATGCTTTGTCATCATTAAGTTTAAAAAGATCTAAGTACTTTCTTTTATTTCTTCTAATAATACGTAAAGCAATTGTGTAGCTTACCCATTCTTCATCTTCCAATTGGGTTAAGACTTCGCTTAGCTCGAAAAACAATTCAAGCTTCTCTTTATTTTGCTGTGTTTCAAGTCTTAAAAGATCCCTTTGTTTTTCAAGTAAAGTTGTTTCAATTTGATATTTCTTTTCCTCCAAGGCTCTTATCTGTTCGTTTGTGCTATGTATTTTGTCTCCTACCTCCAATGAATCACCTCCTTAAAGTTTGAATAAAATATTAGTTTTATAGTAATTTTATTTTTACTCTAAATATATAAAAGAACAAGTTGATTAACTTGTCTCTATCTTATCACCTGTTCATTACGTATGTCTATAGTTATTTTATTTTTATTCTTTATTTATTGGTTTAGCTTTATTAACCTTTTGTTCCGTAAGCAAGCTGGAGGCGATATTTCACCAATTTCATAATTCCTCAGCTCATTTGCTCATCTTCTGTGACCATAATTACCACCTCCCATTCACTCTAATCTTATCCTATAGGTTTCACTTTTAATGCACAATAAAGAGGCAGCATTAAACTGCTACCTCAAATGAAAGCCTGTCCCCATGTTTATAGTTGATTAACTTGAAATCATCAATGGTAAAGTCATAAAAATCTTTTACTTCAGGATTGATCCATAATTCAGGTGCTTCAAACTGTTCTCTTTCCATTTGAATTTTCAAATTGTCTATATGGCGTGTGTAAATATGGCAATCACCAATGTTAAAGATATATTCACCAAGCTCATAACCAGTCACTTGAGCAATCATGCGCTGCAAAACATTGTACTGAAATACATTGAAGGGATTTCCCAATGCCATATCATTGCTACGTGCTCTTACCTCTAGGTGGAGTTTTCCTTGCTTAACATACCATTGCGTCTCGTATACACATGGTGTTAAGGCCATTGAGTCTAATTCATCAGGATTCCAAAGCATTGTAATGTGTCTCCGTGAAGATGGGTTGTTCTTCAATTGATGCAGAAGATAATCAACCTGATCTACCTTTTCTCCATTTAGATTTCTGTTTTTCTTGCCCAGCTGGAATCCATATGCATGTCCGATGCTGCCATCTTCTTGTTTCCACTGATCCCAAATATGTACGCCCATTTTGTTCAATTCAGTAACATCGTTCGATTTCATTTGCCATATCCAAAGCAACTCTTTAATCGCTGTTTTCCAGGCAACCTTTTTTGTTGTTAAAATCGGAACCTCTGAGTTGTCGAATCTCATTTGCTTACTAATCACGCTCAGTGTATGAGCCGGTGTTCCATCTGAATCCCACTTTGTTCTTACTTGAAATTCTTCGTCTGAGATTCCTTTATTTATAATGTCATTTATGATTGAGTTGTATTGTTTATCGAATTGAGTCATTTAAAATTAACTTCCTTTCATTTACACACTTTGGTAAGATATTCTTAGTTATAAATTGGAAAGGGATGGTCAGTTATGCCTGTTTATAAGTATAAGCCGGAGTTTGTTAGCAAAGTTATTGAGTGTAAAACTGAAAGATTAACAGATTCCATCGAAGCTAGGTACTGTTTATCGATAAAGTTAAACAACTCTTTAGACTCCTCTTTTGTTTATATAATGTTAAATCCAAGTATAGCAGGTAGGGATGTTTCTGACCTAACCATAAACAAGCTTTGTAAATTCAGCCACACCCTTAACGAAGTAGGTACAATACATATTGCCAATCTGTATCCTTTTTATGAAACCAATTCCACAATGTTATCTTCTCTAATTAAAAACTTACAAGACGAAAATACAAATTTATTTGATACAGTAATGGCAACTAATCGGCAGGTATTGAGCTCCCTTGTAAGAAACTCAAAAAAAGTCGTCTTGGCTTGGGGAGATTGCCCTGATTTATTTGATAAGCAATTCCATAAAAAACAATGTAATGACTTTATGTTGTTGCTTAAAGAAGCGAATCAGACTCAGGTTTATGTAATAAAAACTCATTTTGACAAGCTTCTAACTGTGAAAAACTCTCCAAGACATCCTTCAAGACCTATGCTAAAAGGGCTTGAGCCGTATAATGAGTGCAGCTAAACTCAATTTCACATTAAATGAAAAATAATACTCAAAGCAAAGATAAGGTTCCCAAAGACATAAGCCAAATAAATATACCTACTATGGCTTACTGTTTCGCCCTCCAACACGTCTAAAACCTTAAACATGCTTAGGACTGTGTATATAAGTGAAACTGCTGTCCACGCAAGCATTAGGATGTTATCGTGCGTAACTAATCCAATATAAGCCAGAGGGACAATGAAAGATATTCCCTTGAGTAAAGTAAACAGATAAATCAAATTCTTATTTCGTTTCACATTTTCTAACGTTGAATTATCGAGCACATTCTTTACTTTTCTATACGCATTGCTTTCTCCTCGAACAATCAATCTGACCTCATTAATGTTTAATGCTATTAGATAAGCTGCTAGAAATAGAGTTACATAAGCTATGAAGAACATCTCCTTATTTTATATTTGAGTTTGATTTTTTACTACTTTAATCAAGTGCTGATTAAGCATTTAGGCGAGTCATGGAAATCATAATCCCCTACTTTAAATAAATTAGTCGGTCTTGATCTATTCACTCGGCTAAGCTGGCCAAAGTTCCTCATTAATAAATCATCTTCCAGCATATTTTTATATCCATGTAAATTGATCAATTCATTTATTTCTTCGGGCGTACCCTCAAATTCAACACCATTAATTTTTACTTTCATTCAATAATCCCCTTTAAATCATTCATTTGATCAGCAATGCTTTCTTTAATTGTATGTGGCAACTGATCTATCCCCTTTTCAATTCGTTTCTGACCAGTTTTCCTGATTTTTGTAGTCATCTCTTTAAAACACTCTAAAGCAGTATCTGAGATTTCATCATATAGCCCCTGAATTTTCACTAATACACTTAAATATTCTTCGTCACCTTCTTCAAATAGCGACAACCCTTCTTCAAGTTTGTTGATCTTTTCAATACTCTTTATTATTTTATTTTTATCCTTAAACAATTAATCACCCACCTATTTTAATTATGGTCGATCATCTTCAAGAAATTAGACGCTGCACTTTTGTATCTCAGGTCTTTCTCGTACTCAGCAACTTGTCTCATATGTTCAATGAATTCATCTTCGAGTCCTTGCAACTGAAGAAATCCAAAGCAAAGACCGTTCCTATAAAGCATGTCATCATGTTTTGCTTGTAAAGTTCTTTCTTTGTTGTTAATTATCTCTTTCCTCCTTATTGATTTTAGATAAAAGTATTCTTTTATTCGGAAATATTTCCAACAAAATTCTTTTATGATAAATTTAAAGTAATGTATTTAAAGGAGTGTTAATTTGCGAAAAATATTCAAAATCATTAGTTTATTGATTCTATTGTTATTATTAGTTTATTCTTTCTTCAGTTCTAACTCACAATTATTTGTGTTCGTTCAGCTAATCATAATTGCATTCTTAATTGGTTTTGGAGTTAACTGTTTTGTTAAAAAAGAACGATACCAAGGTACTCTATACTTCTTAATTGCAATATGCAACATAACTACTAATCTTGATAAAATAAACGAGTTAATTCAGAGCATTTAACTTATACATATATAGGAGGTGGGAAATTTCCCACCTTCTTTATTGTATTGGAACTAATAATTCACATAAGTGATTATCAATCATTTGTGAAGTATATCTCTCTATGATTGGATCTTCCCTTATAGTTAGACTATTTTTCTCTATTTCAGAAAAGATAATATTCCAAAATTCACTGACTGCCTCTTTTGTATGGTCAAGCAAGAAAACAGCGTATTTCCCTCCAGATAACTTGCCAACTTTAGCTGGTTGTGGCACATTAAAATCTTGATTTATTACAATGCAAACATCGTAACGGCATTCCTCTTTAGGAGTAATACTTGGATTATCTTGTGGAATCCCTAAAATTATAGAGTTATGAAATACACCATTCAACTGTGCCCACTTTTTAAAAGATTCCATTAGTTCTTTATTTTTCTTGCCACCATACTCTCCAACATTTCGGAAATAAGCAATCCTTGATTCAGGTAATTCTTCAATAGTTATTTTCATATTTTAATCCCCTTTCCTAGAAAAGGTAATATGATTAAAAATGTTTTTCAAGAAAACTTTTAAATTAATTTATACTTCTGATACATAATCCAATTACTTCGTTCCTGTTGATCCGTGCCCACCTCGGTCATCGTTGCCTAGATGGTCTACCTCGATCAAGTCAACTGCCACCATCTTCTTCATAATTCTGAACTGGCAGATCCGATCCCCTTTCTTAATCTCTGTGTCACGTAACGCATAAGTAGGAAAGAACCAAAAATCGTTGTCACCCTTATAAGACTCATCGATAACACCCATTGAGTTTGTTTGAATAACACCAAAGTTCTTATATGTACTTGAACGAGGAACGACATGTGCTTCGTAACCTTCAGGCAGTTCCATAGCCACACCTAATGGGACAAGCTTAAATTCATCTTTTTTGATCACTACATCTTCAGCGGCACGAAGATCAATCCAATCACCTTGCTCAATTTTGCTGATTCTTGTTTGGGTTTCATCTAGATACTTGATTTTAATTTGCATTATGTATTAGCTCCTTTTATTTTTAATGTATGTACGTTCTTTTTTGTCTTCTTCAGTTAAACAAACAACTCATTAATGTTCGAACTTTGCCCTTAACTCTTCATATAGTTTACGATCACTTTCTTCTTTCTCTTTGAGATACCTTTCTCTTTCAGCATCTTGCTTCTTTTTTAGCTCATTCTCATACTCTTCCCACTCTGTTTCATCGATCACACCTTTATCATGTAATTCTCTTTTCAGTGGGTGTAAGATCTTCTTTGCTTCATGTGCGTATAAAATTCTTGTCTCATAGGTATCATCCCAGTCAGTTTGTTGACAAGCCATAAACACGCCCCCATCTTTAGTAATAATTGTTGTTTGCTCACAAAACTGATTTGCCCAAACATAAGCAACTTCTTTACCAATTAATCCTTCCTGAGTCTCAATGAAATACATAAATAGCTCCTTCTAATTAAATTTGTTTAAAATTACCCTTTTATCGTAATTCCTTTAGTAACTCATCAAGTTCATCAGGCTTAAAACCAATACTTCGGTTTACTTCCTCTCCTTGATCACTCAACAAAATGGTTACCGGTACTCCCATAACACCAAATCTAGCTGCCACTTCTGGTTCCTGTGTAACGTCAACTGTCTCAAATTGAATATTTGCTTGTTCTAAGTAATTGGACACCATTTTACATGGATTGCAATTAGGCTGCTCTAATTTAATTACTCTCATCGAATACATCCTCTCTCGTTAAAAATAAAATCTGAATCCTTTAATGGCTCCACTGTTGCTTTTTTGTATCCATTCCCTTTAGTTGAAAAGAAGTCATGGGACTTTGTTTTAGTGCTCAAACCATTGATAACAATTGGATTAACATCCTCTTCTTCAAACCAATGATCAAAGCCCAGATTGTTTAAAGCTTTATTTGCGTTGTATCTGATGAATTTCTTTACATCTGGAGCTAATCCAACCTGATCATAAACATCTTCTGTATACTCCAATTCATTTTCGTAAAGCTCCTGCAGTAAGTTTAAAGCCCATTCGTGTAATTCCTTTTGCTTCTGTGGTGTTTGCTTCTTATAAATCTCCTGAGCTAACAATCCGACATATACGCCGTGTATCGCCTCATCACGGATAATAAGGTTAATGATTTCACCGCTTTGCATCAGTTTTCCTTGTCCGTAAAAGTAAAGTGGATAATAAAACCCTGAGTAAAAAAGAAAACTCTCTAGGAACACAGAAGCAACCATTCCTTTGAATAATGAAATGTCATCGTTTTTGTGAATTGACTTATAGATTGAAACAATTATTCCCGCTTTCTTTTGCAAAAATTTATTGTTTTTCACCCATTCGAAGACTTCATTGATCTGCTCGGTTGGAGCTAATGTAAGAAAGATGTTGCTGTACGACTTCGCATGGACAGCGTTCTCCATCATCGCCATAAAGTTCAGCACCGCTTTCCGCTGGTGGCCATCTACGTGTTCAGCCACGATCGGCATCCCCGTATTCCCCTGTTCTGTATCAAGAAGCGTAAGTCCGGCCAGTACCTTCATATAAGTATCCTGCTCATTTTTTCCGAGGTACTTCCATGTGAGAAGATCGCCGTTTAAAGCAATCT
>NZ_JALAYA010000039.1:0-35264 GCF_026796395.1 Bacillus sp. T17B1 | reverse complement strand
GAATATCCAAAAAATCAGCGTAAAACAAAAAAAGCTTGTAGAAAAACATCGTTTTCTCTACAAGCTGAGCCAGAGCATACAATGCTCTGGCTTTTCTTTGTGCGGCTCAGCTTTTTCTCAGCTTGATGACAGTATCTGCATCAGGTGTGACAAAGACGGTGTGCTGGCTGTCATAGGTGACGAAGCCGGGCTTCGCGCCGTTCGGTTTTTTAACATGCCTGATTTTTGTATAATCTACAGGCACTGAACTTGAATCTTTAGCCTTTGAAAAATAAGCTGCAATTGTCGCTGCTTCGATGAGTGTTTGCTCATCCGGTTCGCTGCTTCTGATTACAACATGGGAGCCTGGAATATCCTTCGTGTGAAGCCAAATATCGTCTCTGGCCGCCGCTCTTGTTGTTAAATATTCATTTTGGCGGTTGTTTTTGCCCACTAAAATTGTCAGGCCTGCAGAAGATTCATATGTTTCTAAAACCGGATTGTGCGGTTTTTGTCTTTTCTGTCCTTTTTGCTGCTTAGGGCGTAAATATTTGCCCTCCACAAGCTCCTCCCTAATTTCGCTGATATCTCGAGGAGAAGCGGACGAAAGCTGCTGAATCAGCTGATCAAAGTATTCGATCTCTTCCTGCGCCAGCCTGATTTGCTCCTCGACAACTGCGACCGAATTTTTCGCTTTCTGATATTTCGTGAAGTAGGCCTGAGCGTTTTCAGAAGGCGTTTTGTTCGGGTTTAAAGGAATCGTGATAGTCGGGCTTTCCTCATCGTAATAGTTGATGACCTCAGCCTGTTTATCACCTTTTTTCAGCATATATAAATTAGCAGTTAGCAGCTCCCCGTAAAGCTGAAATTCCTTCGCGTTTTCCGAATACTCCAGTGTTTTCTCTAATTTTTTGATTTTGTTGGCATTTTTCTTTCGTTCATTGACAACAAATCGTTCAAGATCCTGGGCCTGCTGTTTGACCCGGTCTCGTTCAGCTTTTCCGAAGTAAAAACGGTCGAGCAGCTCGCTTAATGAATCAAAACCGCGTGCTTCGCCTGTTAGATGAGTCAGCTCCAGCAGGTAAAAATATTCCTTTCCGTTTACAGTTGTAATGTTGGGAAAAAAGCGGTGCTCTTTTACTTTGGCGAAAAGCTCCAGCAATGATTTTGGCAGTGTGACTTTGTTGGCTAGACCCGCTCTGTGCACCGCTTCTTTGGCAAAGAGCGGAGACACACCTGAAAAGTGCTCGACAATTTGTTTATCCAGCCGTCCTTCTTGAAAACTGAGATGACGTAAAATATCGTCTTCTGTCGCCTCAAGCGGCGAGATTTTGTTCTGGGCCGGCGGAAGCTTATAATCTTGGCCGGGCAGTACTGTTCGGTAGCTGTTCATTGACGGCGATAAATGCTTAAGCCCGTCGATGATCACATTTTCTGCTCCGTCTGTCAAAATGATATTGCTGTGGCGTCCCATAATTTCTACATAAAGCTTTCGGACGGTTTCATCGCCAATCTCGTTCCGGCTTTTGATATGGAAAATCATAATCCGGTCTAAGCCCGCTTGTTCAATTTTTTCAATAAATCCGCCTTCGATATGCTTTCTCAGCAGCATGCAAAACATTGGCGGTTCGCTTGGGTTTTCATAAGCTTGCGTCGTGATGTGCACCCGTGAATAGCTAGGATGTGCCGATAATAATAGTTTTTGGTTTTTTCCATTGGCGCGGATGTGAAAAATCACATCGTGTTTATATGGCTGATGGATTTTCGTAATTCGTCCGCCCGTCATTTTCTCGTTAAGTTCGTGTGTCATTCCGTATGTAAACATGCCATCAAACGACATATGCAATACACCCTCTCATTCTTCCTGCATTCGATAATTATAGCATGAAATGGGACGAGTCAGAATAAGCATGCTTATAGAGTGATATCTCTATAAGAGAGCAGGGGAGTGGACGAGCGGAATGAAGTTTCATGAAATGGGACAAACAGATTTACTAGAGGCAACCAATACGTCCATGAAACAAGGATTAACAGAAAAAGAGGTGAAAAAACGCCTCGATAAGCATGGACCAAACGAGCTGCAAGAAGGGAAAAAAACATCAGCGCTTCTCTTGTTTTTCGCGCAGTTCAAAGATTTTATGGTGCTTGTGCTTTTGGCGGCAACGTTAATCTCAGGATTTCTTGGTGAATACGTAGACGCGGTTGCGATTATTGCGATTGTGTTTGTGAATGGCATACTCGGTTTCTTTCAAGAAAGGCGTGCTGAGCAATCTCTTCAGGCTCTAAAAGAGCTTTCAACACCACATGTCATGGCGCTCAGGGAAGGAAGCTGGACAAAGATTCCTTCTAAGGAACTTGTGGCGGGAGATATTGTGAAATTTACGAGCGGTGACAGGATTGGAGCGGACGTTCGCATTGTCGAAGCAAGAAGCCTTGAAATAGAAGAATCTGCGCTGACCGGGGAATCAATCCCGGTTGTGAAGCATGCCGATAAATTGAAAAAACCGGATGTTTCGCTCGGTGATATTACAAATATGGCATTTATGGGAACGATTGTGACCCGCGGCAGCGGTGTTGGGGTCGTCGTTGGCACAGGAATGAATACGGCAATGGGGAAAATTGCTGACATGCTTGAATCGGCAGGGACACTGTCAACCCCGCTGCAAAGAAGACTGGAGCAGCTCGGGAAGATTTTAATTGTTGTTGCATTGCTCCTGACGGTACTTGTCGTTGCTGTCGGTGTCATCCAGGGTCACGATCTGTACAGCATGTTTTTAGCGGGTGTGTCGTTAGCAGTAGCCGCGATTCCGGAGGGGCTCCCGGCAATTGTAACAGTAGCGCTGTCGCTTGGCGTACAGCGGATGATTAAGCAAAAGTCAATCGTAAGAAAGCTCCCTGCGGTAGAAACGCTTGGGTGTGCGTCTATCATTTGCTCAGATAAAACAGGGACAATGACCCAAAACAAAATGACGGTGACACATGTCTGGTCCGGAGGGAACACATGGAGAGTGACGGGGGCAGGCTACGAACCGAAAGGAAGCTTCACACTGAACGAAAAAGAGATTAGTGTGAAAGAGCATATGCCGCTTCAGCAAATGCTCTTATTCGGAGCGCTTTGTAACAATTCCAATATTGAGAAAAGAGACGGCGAATATGTGCTTGACGGAGATCCAACAGAGGGAGCGCTGCTTACCGCGGCAAGAAAAGGCGGTTTTTCAAAGGAGTTTGTTGACTCTCATTACCGGGTGATTGAAGAGTTTCCGTTTGATTCTGCACGGAAAATGATGACTGTCATTGTAGAGGATCAGGACAGAAAGCGGTATATCATTACAAAAGGTGCACCAGATGTGCTGATGCAACGCTCTTCCCGTATTTTTTATGACGGCTCAGCAGCTCTTTTCTCAAATGAAAGAAAAGCAGAAACAGAGGCGGTGTTAAGACATCTGGCATCCCAGGCGCTCAGAACGATAGCGGTCGCCTACAAGCCGATAAAAGCTGGTGAAACACCTTCTATGGAGCAGGCGGAAAAAGATCTGACGATGCTCGGTCTTTCGGGCATTATTGATCCGCCGCGGCCGGAAGTCAGACAGGCGATTAAAGAATGCCGTGATGCGGGAATTAAGACCGTCATGATTACAGGCGATCATGTGGAGACAGCTAAAGCGATAGCGAAAGACTTGCGCCTCCTTCCGAAAAGCGGCAAAATCATGGACGGCAAGATGCTGAATGAACTTTCTGAAGAAGAGCTTTCTAATGTGGTGGAGGATGTGTATGTATTTGCCCGCGTTTCTCCCGAGCATAAACTGAAAATCGTAAAAGCCTATCAGGAAAATGGGCATATTGTGGCGATGACGGGAGACGGCGTCAATGACGCTCCAGCCATTAAACAAGCTGACATCGGAGTCGCTATGGGTATTACAGGGACAGATGTGGCAAAAGAAGCGTCATCTCTTGTTCTCGTGGATGATAATTTTGCGACGATCAAATCTGCCATAAAAGAGGGCAGAAACATCTATGAAAATATTAGAAAATTCATCAGATATCTGTTGGCTTCTAACGTCGGAGAAATTCTTGTTATGCTGTTTGCGATGCTGCTTGCCCTTCCTTTGCCGCTCGTGCCGATTCAGATTTTGTGGGTCAACTTGGTGACGGACGGATTGCCGGCAATGGCTCTCGGCATGGATCAGCCGGAAGGAGACGTGATGAAGCGGAAGCCTCGTCATCCGAAAGAAGGGGTGTTTGCCCGCAAGCTTGGATGGAAGGTCGTCTCCAGAGGGTTTTTAATCGGAGCTGCCACTATTTTGGCGTTTATCATTGTGTATCACCGGAATCCGGAAAATTTGGCTTATGCCCAGACGATCGCGTTTGCCACTTTGGTGCTGGCTCAGCTTATTCACGTTTTTGACTGTCGCAGTGAGACCTCTGTTTTTTCCAGAAATCCGTTTCAAAATCTGTACTTACTGGGCGCAGTATTGTCATCAATTCTGCTGATGCTTATTGTGATCTACTATCCCCCGCTACAGCCAATTTTCCATACCGTTGCCATCACGCCTGGAGACTGGATGCTTGTCATCGGTATGTCCGCCATCCCTACTTTTTTGCTGGCTGGGTCACTTTTGACAAGAAAAAAATAAATTCATATGATATAATCTTAGGGGTAATAGCATGTCTATTGCCCTTTTATTATGAGAACAGGGAAGAATTGGGTGTTTTAAAATGATACGAAGTATGACAGGCTTCGGCAGAGCAAGCAAAACACAAGATGATCTCTCTGTAAGCGTTGAACTTAAATCTGTGAATTACAGATTTAAAGAAGTGAACGCTCGTTTGCCAAGGCCTTTGCTATATTTTGAAGATAAGCTGAAACAGACCATTCTGCAGCATATCCAGCGCGGAAGAATTGAGCTATTCGTATCCGTGGACAGCGATATGCTTATTGAGAAAAGGCTTGACATTGATTGGCCGCTGCTTGATGAGTATGTCGCAGCTGCGGGAAATATGAAGAAACGGTATCAATTGTCTGCAGAGCCTGATGTAATGGATTTCTTTAAGCTTGACCATGTCGTCCAGATTCATGAAGAACAGACGCAAAATGACAAGCTGGAGGCGTTAATTACAGCTGCTGCAGAGGAAGCGGTAAAAGAACTCTGTGAAATGCGTGAAAAAGAAGGGCAGCTTTTAGCAAATGACTGCCTGCTGCATATTGATCAGCTTGAAGAGCTGGTGAAAGAGACCGAATTGCTGGCAGCGGACGTCGTATCTCGTTATCGTGAACGGCTGTACGCCAGAATAAAAGAATGGACTGAAGACGTGTTAGACGAGAGCCGGCTTGTAACAGAATGCGCAATTTTTGCAGACCGCTCTGATATTTCTGAAGAGATTACCAGGCTCAAGAGCCACTTCGCCCAGTTTCGTGATATATTAGCTGGTGGCGGAGCTGTCGGGCGCAAACTCGACTTTCTCGTTCAGGAGCTGAATCGGGAAGCAAATACAATTGGCTCAAAAGCAAATGATCATCAGATCACAAAGCTTGTCGTCGAAATGAAAAGTTCTATTGAAAAAATAAAAGAACAAGTGCAAAATATAGAATAGTAACTGTGCGTATTGTTTACAGACGGTCTTACTAGGCTAGACTAGAGACGTCTATTTTACAGGGGGAACGTAGAAGATGACGATTAAACTGATTAATATCGGATTTGGCAATATTATCTCCGCCAATCGGATGATTTCGATTGTCAGCCCGGAGTCTGCGCCAATCAAACGGATGATCCAGGATGCAAGAGACCGCGGAATGCTAATTGACGCTACATACGGGCGAAGAACCCGTGCAGTTGTCGTCATGGATAGTGATCACATTATCTTATCTGCCGTCCAGCCTGAGACAGTTGCACACAGACTTTCTGTTAAAGAAGAAATTATGGATGAAGGGCAGGGATAGTTGCCGCATGAAAGAAAGAGGGTTATTAATCGTTCTCTCAGGTCCCTCAGGAGTTGGTAAAGGAACGGTTCGGCAAGCGATCTTTTCGCAGGAAGACACAAAATTTGAATATTCGATTTCAGTAACCACAAGAAGTCCTCGAGAGGGCGAAGTAAACGGGGTCGATTATTTTTTCAAAACGAGAGAAGAATTCGAGCAAATGATTACAGACAACAAGCTGCTTGAATGGGCAGAGTATGTCGGCAATTATTACGGCACGCCTGTCGATTATGTTGAACAGACGCTACAAGAAGGAAAAGACGTCTTTTTAGAAATTGAAGTTCAAGGCGCTCTTCAAGTGAGAAATGCTTTCCCAGAAGGCCTGTTTATTTTCCTTGCGCCTCCAAGCCTTTCTGAACTGAAGAACAGAATCGTGACACGAGGAACAGAAACGGACGCTCTGATTGAAAATCGAATGAAAGCCGCAAAAGCTGAGATCGAAATGATGGATGCTTATGATTATGTCGTTGAAAACGATAATGTTGAAAAGGCTTGCGATAAAATCAAAGCAATCGTTCTCGCTGAACATTTAAAGCGTGAGCGCGTTGCACCAAGATATAAGAAAATGCTGGAGGTTGAATAACAAATGTTAGATCCGTCAATTGACTCTTTAATGAATAAATTAGATTCTAAATACACGCTCGTGACTGTTTCTGCAAGACGTGCACGTGAAATGCAAATCAAAAAAGACCAAATGATTGAACATACGATCTCACACAAATATGTAGGCAAAGCTTTAGAAGAAATTGATGCAGGCCTGCTTTCGTTTGAAAAGGAAGACCGCGAATAGTAGCACAAGTAGCAACCTATATCATGTAGGTTGTTATTTTTTTCCGTGCGGTTTTTGTAAAGTGCAGAGGGGGAGAAGTCATTGCTTAACAATCGAAATGTGTTACTTTGCGTGAGCGGAGGCATCGCTGTTTATAAAGCCTGTGCGTTAACGAGCAAGCTGGTTCAGGCAGGAGCAAATGTCAAAGTGATTATGACAGAATCAGCATGCCGTTTCGTCTCACCGCTGACATTTCAGGCATTAAGCCGCCACGAAGTATATACAGATACATTTAAAGAACAAAATCCAAGCGTCATTTCTCATATTGATGCCGCAGACTGGGCCGACTTGATTATCGTTGCGCCTGCTACGGCTAACGTGATTGGAAAACTGGCAAACGGTATTGCTGATGATATGCTGACAACTACATTGTTAGCAGCAACGGCTACTGTGTGGATCGCGCCGGCGATGAACGTGCACATGTATGACCATCCGGCAGTTAAACGAAATATTTCTGTTCTTTATCAGGATGGCTATCGTTTTATTGAGCCGAGCGAGGGTTATTTAGCGTGCGGTTATGTAGGAAAAGGCAGGTTGGAGGAGCCTGAAAATATTGTGAAGCTAGCCGAAAAGCATTTTGCTGAAGAAAAAATCGCTCCTCTAGAAGACAAACATGTGGTCATTACAGCTGGTCCGACACGGGAAGCGATTGATCCTGTCCGATTTTTTACCAACAAATCAACGGGCAAGATGGGGTACGCATTAGCGGAGGCTGCTGTCCAGCTCGGCGCACGGGTAACTTTAATCTCTGGCCCTGTTTCGCTGGATCAGCCGAAAGGCCTTGCTCAGTTTATTCCTGTTCAATCGGCTGCGGATATGCGCGAAGCGGTACTCTCAGTGTATGACTCGAGTGATATTGTCATCAAAACTGCTGCGGTAGCCGATTTTACGCCGAAAACAGTATTTGACCATAAAATGAAAAAGCAAGACAGCGGTATGACCCTGGAACTGGAAAGAACGGTCGATATCTTAAAAGAATTAGGCGAGAGAAAGAAGGAGCAGCTGTTGGTCGGATTTGCAGCTGAAACACAAGATATTGAACACTATGCCCGTAAAAAGCTCGCTGCCAAAAATCTTGATATGATTGTGGCTAATGATGTGAAAGCAAATGGGGCCGGTTTTGGTGCTGATACGAATATCGTAACAATTTTTTTCAAAGACGGGCGCACACGCGAGCTTCCGATCATGTCGAAGCTTGATGTTTCTTTTGAAATCCTTCAGGAAATCGCAGCCCTCTCAACACAAATCGGAGAGCACTCATGAATTTTGCCGAAGTCATCGTTGATGTCAGCACCAAAAATATAGACAGGCCTTTTGATTACAAAATCCCAGACCATCTCAAAGGCATGATCAAAACGGGCATGCGAGTCATTGTCCCGTTTGGTCCCCGTAAAATTCAAGGGTTTGTGACAGCTGTGAAAGAAGCATCTGACCTCTCGGGGAAATCTGTCAAGGAGGTAGAGGATTTATTAGATCTTACACCTGTTTTGACAGAGGAGCTTATGAATCTGTCATCATGGCTGTCCGACAAAACGCTGTCTTTTAAAATAACGGCGCTTCAAGCGATGCTGCCTGCCGCATTAAAGGCAAAATATGAAAAAGAACTAAAGATCGCATACGATGCCGACCTGCCTCCGCAAGTGGAACGGCTGTTTTCTGAAACAAAGACTCTTCTGTATTCGGATATACCCGATCACGATACGCTGAAACTGATTCAAAAGCATGTTCAAAAAGGCAGCATTGATGTGACATATAAAGTAGCGCAAAAAGCCAATAAAAAAATGGTCAGGCATATTCAGGCCAATGCGAGTAAAGAAGAGCTTAGCAGGCAGGCTGACGGATTATCCCGCCAAGCAGCCAAGCAGCAGGCGATTCTTCACTTTTTCATCGCTGAGCCGGAAGGGGTGAACATCCCTGCAGCGGATTTGTGCAAAAAAACGGACGCGAGCTCTGCGACTATCAAAACCCTTATCCAAAAGGGGCTTTTGAAGGAAAGCTATGAAGAGGTTTACAGAGATCCCTATCAGGACAAAATGTTCAAAAAAACAGAGCCGCTCCCGCTGACAGACGAACAGAGCGCTGCCTTTCAGCCAATACGCCAGACATTGGACAATGATGAGCATAAAGTGTTCCTTCTTCACGGCGTAACTGGAAGCGGTAAAACAGAGATTTATCTGCAATCAATTGAGAAAGTACTGGCGAAAGGAAAAGAAGCCATTGTCCTTGTACCGGAGATCTCGCTGACTCCACAGATGGTCAATCGCTTCAAGGGCCGCTTCGGCTCTCAGGTGGCAGTCATGCACAGCGGTTTATCCACAGGGGAAAAATATGATGAGTGGCGTAAAATCCATCGGAAGGAAGTGCGGCTTGTCGTCGGCGCCAGATCAGCTATTTTTGCACCGTTTGAAAATCTCGGAATGATTATCATCGATGAAGAGCATGAGTCCTCGTATAAACAAGAAGAAATGCCGCGCTATCATGCGAAAGAGGTGGCGATCAAGCGGGCTGAGCATCACAGCTGTCCGGTTGTACTGGGCAGCGCTACGCCGACATTAGAGTCATATGCACGGGCGCAAAAGGGTGTATACGAGCTTCTTTCACTGAAGCACCGCGTTAACCATCAGGTGATGCCAGAGGTTTCGCTTGTTGATATGAGGGAGGAGCTCAGAAGCGGCAATCGCTCAATGTTTTCAGTTGAATTGATGGAAAAGCTTGAAGAAACGATTTCCAAGGGCGAGCAGGCTGTGCTGTTTTTAAATAAAAGGGGTTATTCGTCCTTTGTGATGTGCAGGGATTGCGGATATGTCCCGCAATGCCCGCACTGCGACATTTCCATGACGTACCATCGTTACGGGCAAAGGCTGAAATGCCATTATTGCGGACATGAAGAGCCTGTCCCGCATACTTGTCCAGAATGTGCAAGTGAGCATATCCGCTTTTTTGGGACGGGGACACAGAGAGTGGAGGAAGAGCTGACAAAAGTTCTGCCAAATGCGAGAGTGATACGAATGGATGTTGATACGACTTCAAGGAAGGGCGCCCATGAAAAATTATTGTCAGCTTTCGGAGAAGGAAAAGCGGATATTCTTCTCGGAACGCAAATGATTGCGAAAGGGCTTGATTTTCCGAATGTCACTCTTGTCGGAGTGTTAAGTGCTGATACAACACTCCATATCCCTGATTTCAGATCGGCCGAAAAAACATTTCAGCTGTTAACGCAAGTCAGCGGCCGGGCAGGCAGGCATGAAAAACCCGGCAAAGTCATCATTCAAACGTATACACCGTCCCATTACAGCATCCAGCTGACGAAGACGCACGATTATGAAACGTTCTATCAGCATGAGATGGCGCACAGGAGAGAGCAATCCTATCCGCCTTATTACTATTTGGCTCTTGTGACTGTTTCTCATGAGGAAGTAGCGAAAGCAGCTGTGACGGCTGAAAAAATCGCTCACTTTTTGAAAGCAAACTGCGGAGCTGACACGAAAATTCTTGGGCCAAGCGCATCGCCGATAGCCAGGATCAAAGATAGATATCGCTATCAATGCGTGATAAAATACAAACAGGAAACCCAGTTATCCGCTTTATTGAAGAAGATACTGGAACATTATAAACGAGAAATTGAACAAAAGCATATAATGATTTCAATTGATATGAATCCTTATATGATGATGTAAGATCTCACGTCTTGGAGGGTAACAAATTGGCAGTAAAAAAGGTCGTCACACATCCAGCGGAAGTTTTGGAAACACCGACGGAAAGCGTGACTGTTTTTGATAAAAAGCTAAAAAAACTGCTGGATGATATGTACGATACCATGCTTGAAATGGATGGAGTCGGACTGGCAGCGCCGCAAATCGGCATCTTAAAAAGAGTGGCTGTTGTAGATATCGGGGATAACAGCGGCAGAATTGATCTTGTTAATCCCGAGATTTTAGAAAAAAGCGGTGAGCAAACCGGAATTGAAGGATGCCTGAGCTTTCCTGGCGTCTATGGTGATGTCACACGTGCTGATTATGTCAAAGTACGTGCGTTTAACCGTCAGGGAAAACCGTTCATTCTGGAAGCGCGTGGCTTTTTAGCGAGAGCCGTGCAGCACGAAATGGATCATTTAGACGGTGTGCTGTTTACATCTAAAATAAGTAAATACTATACAGAAGATGAACTAGCGGATATGGAAGGATGATTTGATGACGAGAATCGTATTTATGGGGACGCCGGACTTTTCAGTTCCTGTTTTAAGAACCCTGATAGAGGATGGTTATGAAGTAGTGGGGGTCGTCACACAGCCGGACCGTCCGAAGGGCAGAAAAAAAGTGCTTACACCTCCTCCGGTAAAAGAAGAGGCATTGCGCCACGGCATCCCGGTTCTCCAGCCGGAAAAAGTCAGATTAAAAGAAGAGATTGAAAAAGTGTTGGCATTAAAGCCTGACCTTATTGTAACAGCGGCATTTGGCCAAATTTTGCCCAAGGAGCTTCTCGACAGCCCGAAATACGGCTGCATTAACGTTCACGCGTCACTTTTGCCGGAATTGCGCGGCGGTGCTCCGATCCATTACTCCATTCTGCAGGGAAAGAAAAAAACTGGGGTTACTATTATGTATATGGTAGAAAAATTGGATGCCGGCGATATGATTTCCAAAGTGGAAGTGGACATCGAGGAAACCGACAATGTCGGATCGCTGCATGATAAATTAAGCGTAGCTGGCGCAAAGCTATTGTCTGAAACGGTTCCAAACGTTATTGCCGGCAGCATATCACCTGAAAAGCAAGATGAAGAGAAAGCGACATACGCGCCTAACATCAAAAGAGAGCAAGAGTTGCTCGACTGGTCTAGAACGGGTGAAGAGCTTTACAACCAGGTCCGCGGCTTAAACCCTTGGCCTGTTGCCTATACGACTCTTAATGGACAAAACTTGAAAGTGTGGGCGTCGAAAAAAACACCCGCACCAACAAAAGCTGAGCCCGGTACAGTCGTTGCGGTTGAAAAGGAAGGGATTATCGTTGCCACAGGTAACGATACGGCCCTCTTATTAACCGAACTTCAGCCAGCCGGCAAAAAACGCATGAAAGGCGAGGATTTTGTGCGCGGCGCTCATGTTGAAGCTGGCGAAAAGTTAGGAGTAAACAATGAAAAAAAATAGTGTTCGTGATATCGCCCTTGAGGCGCTGATCAAACTAGAACAAAACCAGGCATACAGCAACCTTCTCCTCAAATCGGTCATTAAAACAAATGAACTGAGTGATCAGGACAGAGGACTTTTGACTGAACTTGTCTACGGGACATTGCAAAACAAGATCGCGCTTGATTATATGCTCAAACCGTTTATTAATAAGCCTCAAAAAGTAAAGCCATGGGTGATTCAGCTTCTTCGCCTATCTTTATATCAAATGGAGTATCTGGAGAAGATTCCAGACAGGGCTGCCATTCATGAAGCGGTCGAGATTGCTAAAATCCGCGGACACCAGGGGATTGCTTCATTTGTCAACGGTGTGCTTCGTTCCATACAGCGCGAAGGTGTTCCAACCTTTGACGCCATCGAAGATCCTGTCCGCCGGTTGGCGACAGAGACAAGCCATCCGGAATGGCTCGTAAAAGAGTGGACGGATGCGTATGGATTTGATGCGGCTGAAAAGATTTGCCGCATCCACCTCATTCCGCCAAGGCAGACACTGCGTGTTAATCAAATGAAAGCAGACAGAGCGGATTTAATTGATCAAATGGCTGCTGAGGGAATCGAAGTTGAAAATGGCGACCTTGCAGAAGACGCGGTGAAGCTCTTAAAGGGGTCAATCGCTGGAACTCATTTCTTCCAAAACGGTGAAGTTTCCATCCAGGATGAGAGCTCCATGCTCGTTGCCCGCGCCCTTGATCCTAAGCCCGGTGAAACGGTGCTTGACGCGTGTGCTGCGCCTGGCGGGAAGTCAGCTCATATCGGAGAATTGATGGAGAACAAGGGGAGCGTTACATCGCTTGATCTTCACAAACATAAAGTGAAATTGATTAAAGAAGCGGCAGACCGGCTTGGCCTTACAATCATTGACGCGAAAACAATGGATGCGAGAAAAGCAGGAGAAACGTTTGAAAATGGACAGTTTGACCGGATATTGGTCGATGCCCCGTGCTCAGGTTTTGGCGTGATCCGAAGAAAGCCGGATATGAAGTACACGAAAAAGCCTGACGACAGCGCACGGCTTGCTGAAATCCAGCTGTCGATCTTGAGGGAAATCGCACCATTAGTAAAAAAAGGTGGCACTCTTGTCTACAGTACGTGTACAATGGACCGGACAGAAAATGATGAAGTAATTCATGCGTTTATACAAGAACATCCTGATTTTGAACCCGATTTGTCTCTTGAAAAGCGGCTGCCCGAAAAGGCGAGACCCTTTGTTCGGGATGGAAGGCTGAAAATCCTTCCTCATTATTTCGGAACAGATGGTTTCTTTATTTGCAGCATGAGAAAGAAGGGATAACAATGGCAGAACTTAAAAAAACAAAAGCTAGAAAAGAATTGCGGACAGAGCGTCCGTCTATTTATTCTTTTGAATTAGATGAAATCAAACAATGGCTGACAGACAACGGAGAGAAACCGTTCCGCGCGGCCCAGATCTTTGAATGGCTATATGAAAAACGCGTATCTTCTTTTGAAGAAATGACAAACCTGTCAAAGGGTCTGCGTGAGAAATTAAGCACTCATTTTGTGCTAACAACGCTGAAAACGGCTGTTAAGCAAACCTCTCAAGACGGTACAATGAAGTTTTTGTTCGAGCTTCATGACGGTTATACAATCGAAACCGTTTTAATGAGACACGAGTATGGCAATTCTGTATGTGTAACGACACAAGTCGGATGCCGTATCGGCTGTACATTCTGTGCGTCAACGCTCGGAGGTTTGAAGCGGAACCTTGAAGCGGGTGAAATTGTCGCTCAAGTACTCAAAGTTCAAAAAGCTCTGGATGAGACCGATGAACGCGTCAGCTCTGTCGTGATCATGGGAATCGGTGAACCTTTTGATAACTTTAATGAAATGCTCGCTTTCTTGAAAATCATAAACCATGACAAGGGCCTGAATATTGGCGCTCGCCATATAACGGTTTCAACAAGCGGAATCATCCCGAAAATTTACGAATTCGCTGATCAGCAAATGCAAATTAACTTTGCGATTTCTCTGCACGCACCGAACACAGAAATCAGAAGCCGATTAATGCCGATTAACAGAGCGTACAAGCTTCCTGACTTAATGGAAGCCGTTAAATATTATATTAATAAAACGGGACGCCGTATCAGCTTTGAATACGGGCTGTTCGGGGGTGTGAACGACCAGGTCGAGCACGCTGAAGAACTTGCCGACTTGCTAGAAGGAGTCAAATGCCACGTGAACTTGATTCCTGTAAACTACGTGCCTGAACGGGACTATGTTCGCACACCGCGCGATCAAATCTTTGCTTTTGAGAAAACGCTGAAATCCCGCGGAGTAAATGTCACAATTCGAAGAGAGCAAGGCCATGACATTGACGCAGCCTGCGGTCAGCTTCGCGCGAAGGAGCGTCAAGACGAGACGAGGTGATGAGGGTTGTTAACAGCCTTAAAAACAGATACAGGAAAAATCCGCCAGCATAATGAAGATGATGCGGGGATATTCAAGGGGAAAGATCAATTTGTATTAGCGGTTGTCGCTGATGGCATGGGCGGCCATCTTGCTGGAGATGTTGCAAGCAAGATGGCTGTGAAAGCCATGGGGGAGAAATGGAATGAAGCAGAGGCGATTCCAGTTGCGCCCTCGGAATGTGAAGAATGGCTCATTGAACAGATTCTTGCGGTAAATAGCAAAATATACGATCATGCCCAAGCCCACGCGGAATGCCAAGGCATGGGGACGACGATTGTATGTGCGCTTTTTACGGGGAAAACGGTTTCTGTTGCTCATATAGGAGACAGCAGATGCTATTTGCTTCAGGACGATGATTTCATTCAAGTGACAGAAGATCATTCGCTTGTTAATGAACTGGTTCGCACTGGAGAGATTTCCAGAGAGGACGCCGAACATCATCCGCGAAAAAATGTGTTGACGAAGGCACTTGGAACAGACCAGTCAGTCAGCATTGACACACGTTCTTTTGACATTGAAGCCGGGGACAAACTGCTTCTATGTTCTGACGGACTGACGAATAAAGTGGAAGGCACTGAGTTAAAAGACATCCTGCAAAGCGATTCAGCTCCTCAGGAAAAAGTAAACCTGCTTGTGGACAAAGCCAATCAGAATGGCGGGGAAGACAACATTACAGCAGTTTTGCTTGAGCTTGCTTTACAAGTTGAAGAGGGTGAAGATCAGTGCTAATCGGCAAGCGGATCAGCGGACGTTACCAAATTCTCCGCGTCATAGGCGGCGGGGGAATGGCCAACGTGTATTTAGCTGAGGATATCATTCTAGACCGTGAAGTCGCAATTAAGATCCTGCGGTTTGACTATGTGAACGACAATGAGTTTATCAGGCGTTTCCGCAGAGAAGCCCAATCCGCATCAAGCCTCGATCACCCGAATATTGTCAGCATTTACGATTTGGGCGAGGAAGATGATATCTACTATATTGTCATGGAATACGTTGAGGGCATGACGCTTAAAGAATACATAACAGCAAACGGGCCGCTTCACCCTAAAGAAGCGCTGAACATCATGGAGCAAATTGTTTCAGCCATCGCTCATGCCCATCAAAATCAGATTGTTCACAGAGACATTAAGCCGCATAACATTTTGATTGACCACATGGGAAATATCAAAGTGACAGATTTCGGCATTGCGACAGCACTAAGTTCGACCACAATCACCCATACCAATTCTGTGCTGGGCTCAGTCCATTATTTATCACCTGAACAGGCGCGGGGCGGTTTGGCAACAAAAAAATCAGATATTTATGCGCTTGGAATCGTTCTATTCGAACTCTTAACCGCCCGTATCCCGTTTGATGGAGAATCGGCAGTCAGTATCGCCTTAAAGCATCTGCAGGCGGAAACCCCTTCGGCGAGAAGGTGGAATCCGTCAGTACCCCAAAGCGTTGAAAACATCATACTAAAGGCAACTGCCAAAGATCCTTTTCATCGCTACGAAACGGCTGAAGACATGGAAGCAGATATCCAAACAGCTTTTGATGCCAACAGACTCAATGAAAAGAGATTTACGGTTCAAGAAGATGAAGAAATGACAAAAGCGATCCCTATCATTAAAGACGAAGAGCTCGCTAAAGCTGCTGGCGAAAAAGAAGCTGGATTGACATCCGCCCAAGACAATAAAGCAAAGAAAAACGGCAAAAGAAAAAAGTGGCCGTGGGTTTTGCTCACGATATGCATCGTCTTCATCACAGCTGGAATTCTCGCTGTCACCGTTTTCCCGTCACTTTTTATGCCTGAAGATGTCAAAATACCTGATGTCTCCGGAATGGAGTACGAAAAGGCGGCAGATCTCTTGGAAAAAGACGGTTTGCAAGTTGATTCAGAGGTCTTAGAAATCTCAGATGAGAAAATTGAAGAAGGCCTGATGGTGAAAACGGATCCTAAAGCGGATTCCACAGTTAAAGAAGGTGCAACGGTCACGCTTTATAAAAGCACCGGAAAAGCTAAAACGGAGATCGGTGATGTGACAGGCCAAACAGTCGATCAGGCAAAAAAAGCCTTAAAGGACCAAGGATTTAAACATGTAACGGTGAATGAAGTGAACGACGAGAAAAGTGCGGGCACTGTCATTGAACAGAATCCGTCAGCAGGGACTGAGCTTGTGCCGAGTGAAGATCAAGTCAAACTCACAGTCAGTATCGGTCCCGAAGACATTACGCTGAGAGACTTGAAAACGTACAGTAAAGAAGCAGCGTCTGGATATCTGGAAGACAACGGACTGAAGCTGGTAGAAAAAGAAGCATACTCAGATGACGTTCCAGAAGGACAGGTTGTCAAACAAAAACCAGCGGCAGGCACGGCAGTAAAGCCAGGAAACGAAGTTGAAGTGACATTCTCTCTGGGACCTGAGAAAAAACCTGCGAAAACAGTGAAAGAAAAGGTCGAGATCCCCTACGAGCCAGATAATGAAGGGGACGAGCTTGAAGTGCAAGTCGCGATTGACGATGCGGATCACAGCATCTCTGACACATATGAAGAATTTAAGATAAAAGGGCCGACTGAACGGACGATTGAACTAAAGATTGAACCCGGCCAAAAAGGGTACTATCAAGTAATGGTAAACAATAAAGTCGTCAGCTACAAAACCATTGCGTATCCGAAAGATGAATAACAAGGAGGGAAAATATGCCTGAGGGCAAAATTATTAAGGCGCTAAGCGGCTTTTACTATGTACTGGATGAATCAGAGGATGATTCAAATAGAGTAATACAATGCAGAGGAAGAGGTATTTTCAGAAAGAACAAAATCACCCCTCTTGTCGGTGATTACGTTGTGTATCAAGCTGAAAATGACAAAGAGGGATATCTGTTAGAAATTAAAGAAAGAACCAATGAGCTGATCAGGCCGCCAATTTGCAACATTGATCAAGCGGTCCTTGTTTTTTCAGCGGTTCAGCCTTCTTTCAGCACGGCATTGCTCGACCGCTTCTTGGTTCTCGTTGAGGCCAATGATATTCAGCCAATTATATGCATTACAAAAATGGATCTGATTGAAGATCAAGATACACAAGTTGCGATTCAAGCCTATGCAGAAGACTACCGAAATATTGGTTATGACGTGTATCTCACCTCCTCTAAGGACCAAGACAGTTTAGCGGACATCATCCCGCATTTTCAGAACAAAACAACGGTATTTGCCGGTCAGTCCGGTGTTGGAAAATCCTCGCTCCTCAACGCAATTAGTCCGGATCTCGGTTTAAAGACAAACGAGATTTCCGAGCATTTGGGCCGCGGGAAACACACAACCCGCCACGTGGAGTTGATTCACACGTCCGGAGGCTTGGTTGCGGATACTCCGGGATTTAGCTCGCTTGAATTTACAGACATTGAGGAAGAAGAGCTGGGCTATACCTTCCCTGAAATGAGAGAAAAAAGCTCTTCATGCAAATTTAGAGGCTGTTTACATTTAAAAGAGCCGAAATGTGCGGTGAAACAAGCCGTTAAAGACGGGGAATTAAAGCAGTACCGCTATGACCATTATGTTGAATTTATGACGGAGATTAAAGACAGAAAGCCGAGGTATTAGCATAATGATAAAGGTTGCACCATCTATTCTTTCCGCTGATTTTGCCGCTTTAGGCAATGAGATTAAAGATGTAGAAAAGGGCGGGGCCGATATTATTCATATTGATGTCATGGACGGCCATTTCGTCCCGAATATCACGATCGGTCCACTGATTGTAGAAGCTGTCCGTCCGGTAACAGATCTGCCGCTTGATGTTCATTTAATGATAGAAGAGCCGGATCGTTACATCCCCGCTTTCGCGAAAGCGGGCGCAGATATCCTGTCTGTGCATGCTGAGGCATGTCCGCACCTGCATCGCACCATCCAGCTCATTAAGGAACAAGGTGTAAAGGCCGGTGTTGTTCTAAACCCGCATACGCCTGTACAAGTCATCGAGCACGTTTTTGACGACCTTGATCTTGTTCTTTTGATGACGGTGAACCCGGGATTCGGCGGGCAGAAATTTATTCATTCCGTCCTTCCTAAAATCAAAGAGGTTAAGCGATTGGCTGAAGAAAGAGGAAAAAAAGATCTTTTAATTGAAGTAGACGGCGGTGTCAACAAGGAAACCGCTCCGTTAGTCATTGCAGCGGGTGCAAATTTACTCGTTGCCGGTTCAGCTGTTTATGGCCAGCCCGACCGCAAAAAAGCAATTTCTGAAATTAGAGGAAGTAAATAAGCAGCAGAAAAAAGAGCTGGGCGTACAGAGGCCTAAGCTCTTTTTCCTGTATGCAGAGAAAGGAATCAGAAATGAAAACAATCAATATTGTTGCGGGAGGCCCTAAAGATCTCATTCCCGATCTAACCTGCTATACGGCGGCTGAGCACATCCTTTGGATCGGTGTTGACAAAGGCACCGTCACTCTTTTAGATGCCGGGATCATTCCTGATGAAGCCTTTGGAGATTTTGATAGCATAACAGAGCAAGAACGCTTCCGTATTCAAAAAGCCGCTCCCGCACTCCATGTGTATCAAGCAGAAAAAGATCAAACAGATTTAGACCTCGCCCTTGATTGGGCACTGGAAAAGCAACCGGATATCATTCAGATCTTCGGCATTACAGGCGGCAGAGCTGATCATTTTTTAGGCAACATTCAGCTTCTGTACAGAGGTGTAAAAACGAATATAAAAATTAGGCTGATAGACAAACAAAATCATATTCAAATGTTCCCTCCCGGTGAATATGATATTGAGAAGGATGAAAACAAGCGATATATCTCTTTCATACCGTTTTCCGAAGAAATACATGAGCTGACCCTGACTGGTTTTAAATATCCGCTAAATAAGTGTCATATTATGCTCGGTTCAACACTATGTATTAGTAACGAACTCATTCATTCACGAGGTACTTTTTCGTTTGCAAAAGGCATATTAATAATGATAAGAAGCACGGATTAGCTTGTGCTTTCATGCTGAAACCAATGAACAGGCGGTTACGGGACGTTATAGGAGGGGACAAAAAATGAAATTTTACACCATTAAATTGCCGAAGTTTTTAGGAGGAATTGTCCGGGCGATGCTGGGCTCATTTAGAAAAGATTAAAGCCCAGGGGTTCAGAGCCCTCTTTCACCACATAAAAACGCCTGCCACTTATCGAGGCAGGCGTTCATTTTGTTATACACGCTCAACTTTACCGGATTTCAAAGCTCGAGCAGATACATATACTTTTTTAGGTTTTCCGTTCACAAGGATACGAACCTTTTGAAGATTCGCGCCCCAAGTGCGCTTAGAAGCGTTCATTGCGTGAGAACGGTTATTCCCAGCTGTTGTTTTTTTACCTGTAATAACGCATTTACGTGCCATTTGTTTCCCTCCTCACTTGCACAAAACATCTACTTTTCAACATTCATATGGTCTTGAGATGCTTTCGATATGGATACTTTAAATAATTTACCACAGCTAAAAAACGTTTGCAACTATTGTTTCATCATCTTTCAAGAAAATTCACTTGACATCTTGCAGAAACAGCGGTGCTATAGTATATGTAGAGGGACGGGCAATAATGGCCAGGTCTTTTCTTTTCATAATGGAAACCATATAGTAGAATAGCTGTAACTCTATGCATTCGAAGGAGGAACTAGTGTGTCCATTGAATTAAGAACGAAGTACGGGCAGATTGATATATCTAATGAAGTCATTGCGATGGTTGCAGGAGGCGCGGCGATTGACTGTTACGGCATTGTCGGCATGGCCTCTAAAAACCAGATCAAAGACGGACTGACTGAAATCCTTCGGAAAGAGAATTTCAGCAGGGGTGTCCAAGTTCGCCAAGAAGGAGAACAGATACATATTGACATGTATATCATTGTCAGCTATGGCACGAAAATTTCTGAAGTGGCACATAATGTCCAAACAAAAGTAAAGTACACCGTAAATCAAACCATCGGACTGGAAGTGGACTCTGTTAATATTTATGTCCAAGGTGTCCGAGTGACGAACCCGTAGTTAGGAGGAGTAGGATTGTCTATCAGAACATTAGACGGCAGAACCTTTGCCGAGATGATTCTTGCGGGAGCGCAGAATCTGTCTCAAAATGCGAGTGCGGTTGATGCGCTGAATGTGTTTCCGGTGCCGGACGGCGATACTGGAACAAACATGAATCTGTCGATGACTTCCGGAGCCAGAGAAGTGGAGCAAATGAATACGGATGATATCGGGAAGGTAGGCTCCGCGTTATCTAAAGGACTGCTCATGGGAGCGCGCGGAAATTCAGGAGTGATCCTGTCCCAATTGTTCCGCGGATTCAGTAAAAGCATTGAAACAAAAAAAGAAATTAATGCTCTGGAGTTTGCCGCTGCGCTGCAAGCAGGTGTTGACATGGCGTATAAAGCTGTCATGAAACCTGTAGAGGGCACCATTTTAACAGTTGCAAAAGACGCTGCGAAAAAAGCGATAACCCTGGCAGAAAAAGAAACCGATATCACAATGCTGATGACTGCAGTGACAGAAGAAGCAGAGGCGTCTTTAAACCGGACCCCTGAATTGCTTCCTGTCCTGAAGGAAGTAGGAGTCGTCGACAGCGGCGGCAAAGGCCTGCTCTGTGTGTATGAAGGTTTCCTAGCTTCATTAAGAGGTGAAACTGTGCCTCAGAAAGCTGTTCTTCCCTCACTTGACGACATGGTCAGCGCAGAGCATCATAAAAGCGCGCAAAGCATGATGAATACCGAAGATATTGAATTTGGTTTTTGTACCGAAGTGATGGTAAGGCTCGATCAGACAAAACGAGAATTCGACGAAGGTACTTTCAGACAAGACCTCAGCCAGTTTGGTGATTCTCTGTTAGTTATTGCGGATGAATCACTGGCGAAGGTGCATATCCATGCTGAAGAGCCGGGAAATGTATTAAACTATGCCCAGCATTACGGTGAATTAATCAAAATTAAAATAGAGAATATGAGAGAACAGCATACCTCCATCATCAGCCAAGAAAGCAACCCTGCTAACAACGAAAAATCAACGGCAAAGCAGCCGTATGGCATTGTAACTGTGGCGATGGGAGAAGGCATTTCTGACTTATTCAAAAGCATCGGCGCTTCTGTTGTAATCGAAGGCGGACAGACTATGAATCCGAGCACTGAGGATATTGTCGAGGCCGTAAAATCTCTGCATGCAGAAACGGTGTTTATCTTGCCAAATAACTCCAACATTATCATGGCAGCTAACCAAGCGGCCAGTGTAATGGATGAAAAGGTTTTTGTCATTCCGGCCAAAACGGTTCCGCAAGGGATGTCAGCCCTGCTGGCATTTAATCCGGATCAAGAAGCTGAAGCGAACAAAGCCAATATGCTCAGCGCCATCCAACAAGTAAAAAGCGGGCAGGTGACGTACTCAGTCAGAGATACTCATATTGACGGCAAAGACATTAAAAAAGGCGATTTTATGGGGATCCTGAATGGAACGATTATCGGCACTGCTGAAGATCAGCTGTCAGCCGCGAAAATGCTGTTGTCAGAAATGATTGGAGAAGACGACGAAATTGTCACCATCCTATATGGTGAGGATGCGTCTCAGGAAGAAACTGAGGAGCTTGAAGCGTTTCTCAGTGAAAAGTACGAGGAGATTGAGGTTGAGGTGCATAACGGAAAACAGCCGCTGTATTCGTATATCGTTTCTGCAGAATAGAAGGGCAAATTGCCCTTCTATTCTTATGTCTGCTTTTAAGTGCGGCAGCGCTGTAACGCGCCCGCTTGCCATTTTATATCTGATCAATTAGTCTAAAAACAAAGCGCTTATAAACTCTGGTTCATAAGGAGGAATAGCATGAAATACAGAAGCGTTTTTGATATTATCGGCCCGGTGATGATCGGTCCGTCCAGCTCGCATACAGCGGGAGCGGCGAGAATCGGGAGAGTGGCCAGAAGTTTATTTGGCAGAGAGCCTGAGCGCATCATTGTATCCTTTTACGGTTCTTTTGCGGAAACGTACAAGGGCCACGGCACAGATGTCGCGATTATCGGCGGATTGCTTGATTTTGATACATTCGACGAACGAATTAAAACAGCTATAAAAATTGCCGAAGATAAAGGAATTGATATAGAGTTTCGGGTTGAAGACGCTGTCCCAGTCCATCCGAACACAGCCAAAATCACTATCTCTGATGAAAAGGGAGAGCTCGAGCTGACGGGTATTTCGATTGGCGGAGGAAAGATTGAAATCACAGAATTAAATGGTTTTGAACTCAGGCTGTCAGGAAATCATCCAGCCATATTAGTTGTTCATAATGACAAGTTTGGCACAATTGCCGGAGTTGCCAATGTTCTGGCGAAATTTTCAATTAACGTAGGACATATGGAAGTAGCCCGAAAGGATATCGGCCAGCTTGCTTTGATGACAATAGAAGTCGATCAAAATATTGACGACCACGTTCTCGACGAGCTGTCGAAGCTGCCGAATATTATTCAAGTGACAAAGATTGCTGACTAGCGAAAGGTCAGGAGGAGCCAGTTATGTTTCGTAATGTAAAGGAATTAATTGATATTACTAAAGAAAAGCAAATATCCATCTCTGAAGTGATGATTGCGCAAGAGATGGAAGTAACAGAAAAAACAAAAGAAGAGATTTTTCAGCAGATGGACCACAATCTGACTGTTATGGAGGCTGCGGTCCAGAAAGGTCTCGAGGGAGTTGCGAGCCAAACGGGCTTAACAGGCGGTGACGCCGTTAAATTACAGGCCTACATTCGATCGGGTAAAAGCCTGTCTGGCCCGCTTATTTTAGATGCTGTATCGAAAGCTGTTGCAACAAATGAAGTAAATGCGGCTATGGGAACGATTTGTGCGACACCGACTGCAGGTTCTGCCGGTGTGGTGCCTGGCACGTTATTTGCAGTAAAAGAAAAGCTGAACCCAACAAGAGAACAAATGATCCGCTTTTTATTTACAGCCGGGGCTTTCGGATTTGTCGTGGCTAATAACGCAAGTATTTCTGGCGCCGCCGGGGGATGTCAGGCAGAGGTTGGATCAGCCTCAGGCATGGCTGCTGCGGCGATTGTTGAAATGGCAGGCGGAACACCCGAACAAAGCGCGGAGGCCATGGCCATTACATTAAAAAATATGCTCGGTCTAGTGTGTGATCCTGTTGCGGGGCTTGTTGAAGTCCCTTGCGTAAAACGGAATGCAATGGGCGCTTCAAATGCGATGATTGCTGCTGATATGGCATTGGCAGGCATTACAAGCCGCATTCCATGTGATGAGGTTATCGATGCCATGTATAAAATTGGCCAAACGATGCCCACTGCGCTTAGAGAAACAGGCCAGGGCGGTTTAGCAGCAACACCGACAGGAAGAGAATTAGAGAAAAAAATTTTCGGAGGAGCGCTAGGTTCAAGTGAAACAACATCAGCAAACTAGTATAGCTAACATTAAGGGTATTGGGCCGGAAACAGAAAAAACATTGAATGAACTTGGTATTTATGACATTTCTGATCTTCTGAATTATTTCCCTTATCGCTATGATGACTACGAGCTGAGGGATTTAGAAGAAGTAAAGCATGATGAAAGAGTTACAGTCGAAGGGAAGGTTCATTCAGAGCCTTCTCTTACCTATTACGGAAAGAAACGAAACAGGCTGACATTTAGGGTTCTTGTTGGCCACTATTTAGTTACAGCCGTATGTTTCAACCGGCCTTATTTGAAGAAAAAGCTTTCTCTGGGTTCTGTTGTGACGGTCTCCGGAAAATGGGACAAGCACCGCCAAACCATCTCTGTTCAGGAGTTGAAAAACGGTCCGCACCAAGAGGATAAGAGCATTGAACCAGTGTATTCTGTAAAAGAAAATGTTACCGTCAAAATGATGAGACGCTTTATTCAGCAGGCGCTGACCCAATATGCAGATTCACTTTTAGATCCTCTTCCGGAAAAGTTAAAAACACGATATAAGCTGCCGGACTATCATCAGGCGTTAAAAGCAATGCACCAGCCTGAAACAAGGGAAGCGTTAAAGCTTGCCAGACGCCGGTTTGTTTACGAAGAATTTTTGTTGTTTCAGTTGAAAATGCAAGCGTTCCGAAAGGCGGAAAGAGAGCAGACTCAAGGGATACGGCAGCGTTTTTCAAATGAAGAACTCATGAGATTTATTAATAGCCTCCCGTTTCCCCTCACAAACGCTCAGTCGCGAGTGCTTCGCGAAATAACAGCAGACATGTCATCTCCATACAGAATGAACCGTCTTCTTCAAGGGGACGTTGGATCAGGAAAAACGGCAGTCGCCGCCATTGCGCTTTACGCCGCCATCCTATCCGGATACCAGGGTGCGCTCATGGTGCCGACAGAAATTCTGGCCGAACAGCATGCGGATTCGCTCGTTTCACTATTTGAAAAGTGGGATGTCAGTGTGGCCCTTTTGACAAGCTCTGTTAAAGGGAAGCGGCGAAAAGAACTGCTTGAACGTCTTGAGGCGGGAGAGATTGATATTCTTGTAGGGACCCACGCTTTAATTCAGGATGAGGTGGAGTTTAAGGCGTTAAGTCTTGTGATCACAGATGAGCAGCATCGATTTGGAGTTGAGCAGCGTAAAAAGCTTCGGAATAAAGGGCAGGATCCCGATGTTCTCTTTATGACAGCCACTCCAATCCCAAGAACGTTAGCCATCACAGTGTTCGGTGAAATGGATGTATCTGTCATAGATGAAATGCCGGCGGGGCGAAAACAAATCGAAACCTATTGGGTAAAGCATGATATGCTGGACCGTATTTTGGCATTTGTCGAAAAAGAATTAAAGCAGGGCAGACAGGCCTATATTATCTGCCCGCTGATTGAAGAATCAGACAAGCTCGATGTGCAAAACGCCATTGACGTGTACAATATGCTATCTGACATTTTTCGGGGAAAATGGAACGTCGGACTTATGCACGGAAAGCTGCATTCCGATGAAAAAGATCAGGTCATGAGAGAATTCAGCGCGAATCAGTGTCAAATTCTCGTATCAACCACTGTTGTTGAGGTCGGCGTGAATGTTCCGAATGCAACTATTATGGTGATTTATGACGCCGATCGTTTCGGGCTGTCACAGCTTCACCAATTGCGCGGCCGTGTCGGACGGGGCGAGCACCAATCTTTCTGCATTCTGATGGCCGACCCTAAATCAGAAACAGGGAAAGAACGGATGAGAATTATGTCCGAGACCAACGACGGCTTCGAGCTGTCTGAAAAGGATCTGGAACTGAGAGGCCCGGGAGATTTCTTCGGGAAAAAACAAAGCGGAATGCCTGAATTCAAGGTAGCGGACATGGTTCATGATTACAGGGCGCTTGAAACGGCAAGGCAAGATGCAGCGAATCTTGTGGCTTCTGATGCGTTCTGGAAGGAGCCGGAATACGGTGTGCTGAGAGAACAATTGCTGAAGAGCGGAGTAATGGACGGGGAAAAATTAAGCTGAGTACCAGAAGTTTTTGGTGTTCAACCAGAAACAATCGTTGCATTCCAATCTATGAAATTATATACTACTATTAGTACCTAGTCTTAATTGTCCGGATGGTGTTTAGATATGAGAAGAAATAAGAGAGAACGCCAGGAATTACTTCAGCAGACGATCCAAGTAACCCCTTTTATTACAGATGAAGAATTAGCAGGTAAATTTGGGGTGAGCATCCAGACGATACGTTTGGACCGCTTAGAGCTTTCCATACCGGAGCTGAGAGAAAGAATTAAGAACGTGGCAGAGAAAACGCTTGAAGATGAAGTGAAATCCCTGTCACTTGATGAAGTGATCGGAGAAATTATTGACCTTGAGCTGGATGATCAGGCGATATCCATTTTAGAAATAAAGCAGGAGCATGTGTTCAGCCGGAATCAGATTGCGAGAGGCCACCATTTATTTGCGCAGGCGAATTCTTTGGCTGTTGCAGTCATTGATGACGAGCTGGCGCTGACTGCAAGTGCGGACATCCGCTTTACAAGACAGGTAAAGCAGGGTGAACGTGTCGTAGCGAAAGCGAAAGTGACGGCCGTCGAAAAAGGAAAAGGAAGAACAGTTGTCGAAGTGAACAGCTATGTCGGCGAAGAAATTGTTTTTTCTGGACATTTTGACATGTACCGTTCAAAACATTCATAAAGGTGGAGCATGCATGAGAATATCTGTAGATGCAATGGGAGGAGACCACGCTCCCAAAGCCGTTATTGACGGAGTTATAAAGGGTATAGAGGCATTTGATGATCTCCATATCACACTTGTCGGTGACAAAACAACGATAGAATCACATTTAACAACAACATCAGATCGCATCACGGTGCTGCACGCAGATGAAGTGATTGAGCCTACGGATGAACCGGTCCGTGCCGTACGAAGAAAAAAGAACTCATCTATGGTCCTTATGGCGCAGGAAGTTGCCGAAAACAGAGCTGACGCCTGCATTTCAGCAGGGAATACCGGTGCGTTAATGACAGCCGGTCTGTTTATTGTCGGAAGAATTAAAGGGATTGACCGCCCGGCGCTTGCCCCGACACTTCCGACTGTTTCAGGAGACGGTTTTCTTCTCCTTGATGTCGGCGCCAATGTCGATGCCAAACCGGAGCACCTCGTTCAATACGCCATCATGGGTTCTGTTTATTCTCAGCAAGTGCGCGGAGTCACTTCACCGAGAGTCGGGCTTTTAAATGTCGGAACAGAAGATAAAAAAGGAAACGAACTGACGAAGCAGACGTTTCAACTATTAAAAGAAACAGCAAACATTCATTTTATCGGAAATGTGGAAGCGCGAGACCTTTTAGATGATGTGGCGGATGTTGTAGTAACAGACGGCTTTACCGGGAATGTTACACTCAAAACGCTCGAAGGTTCTGCGTTATCTATTTTTAAGATGATGAGAGAAGTAATGACGTCTAATCTCACATCAAAGCTTGCAGCAGCTGTGCTGAAGCCAAAGTTGAAAGAAATGAAAATAAAAATGGAGTATTCGAATTATGGCGGAGCAAGTCTTTTCGGCTTAAAAGCGCCTGTGATCAAGGCGCACGGCTCATCAGATTCGAATGCTATATTTCATGCGATTCGTCAAGCAAGAGAGATGGTCACCCAAAATGTGGCTGCGCTCATTCAGGAAGAAGTTAAAGAAGAAAAAACAGATGAATAGTCTGGAGGTTTTTACATCATGAGTAAAATTGCGTTTTTGTTCCCGGGACAGGGATCACAATTTATCGGCATGGGGAAAGAGCTTTATGAGCAGGTGCCTGCTGCAAAGCGTCTGTTCGATGAAGCGGATGAAACATTGGAAACAAAACTAAGCTCACTGATTTTTGAAGGTGATGCCAAAGAGTTAACACTTACATACAATGCGCAGCCTGCTTTACTGACGACAAGCATTGCTGTTCTTGAGAAATTTAAAGAATCAGGCATTACACCTGATTTCACAGCAGGACACAGCCTCGGTGAATATTCCGCACTTGTTGCGTCTGGCGCGCTGTCTTTCAAAGATGCTGTTTATACCGTCAGAAAACGCGGAGAGTTTATGAATGAAGCAGTTCCTGCTGGCGAAGGAGCGATGGCCGCGATTCTTGGCATGGATGCCGAAGCATTAAAGCAAGTAACCGATAAAGTCACGGAGGAAGGCCATCTTGTACAGCTTGCAAATCTAAACTGTCCTGGACAAATTGTTATTTCTGGAACAGCTAAAGGTGTAGAGCTTGCATCTGAACAGGCAAAAGAGAACGGTGCAAAACGTGCCATTCCGCTTGAAGTAAGCGGTCCGTTCCATTCCGAACTGATGAAGCCTGCTGCTGAAAAGCTAAAAGAAGTATTGGACTCCTGTGACATAAAAGACGCTGACGTTCCGGTCATCTCAAATGTTTCTGCTGACGTCATGACTGAAAAAGCAGAAATCAAAGAGAAACTCATTGAGCAGCTCTATTCTCCTGTTCGTTTTGAGGAAAGCATAAACAAGCTGATTGCAGAGGGTGTGACGACTTTTGTTGAAATCGGTCCCGGAAAAGTGCTTTCAGGCCTTGTGAAAAAAGTAAACAGACGCTTAAAAACAATTGCTGTATCAGATCCGGAAACGATCGAGCTGGCAATTCAAACGCTTAAGGAGGAAAATGAAAATGCTTAATGACAAAACAGCTATTGTCACTGGCGCATCCCGCGGAATCGGCCGCTCAATCGCCCTTGACCTGGCAAAAAGCGGGGCGAACGTTGTCGTCAACTACTCCGGCAATGAAGCGAAAGCAAATGAAGTGGTAGATGAAATCAAATCAATGGGCAGAAAAGCAATTGCTGTCAAAGCGGATGTATCAAATCCCGAAGATGTACAAAACATGATAAAAGAAACGCTTTCTGTTTTTTCTGCGATTGATATTCTAGTTAATAATGCCGGAATTACAAGAGACAACCTTATCATGAGAATGAAAGAAGATGAATGGGATGATGTCATTAACATTAACCTGAAGGGTGTTTTTAACTGCACAAAAGCTGTTACAAGACAAATGATGAAACAGCGTTCAGGCCGAATTATTAACGTATCGTCTATCGTCGGTGTCAGCGGAAATCCTGGACAAGCCAACTACGTGGCTGCAAAAGCCGGCGTAATCGGTTTAACAAAATCTTCTGCTAAAGAGCTCGCAAGCCGCAATATTACGGTAAATGCGATTGCGCCTGGATTTATCTCAACTGATATGACAGATAAGCTTGCAAAAGACGTTCAAGACGAAATGCTGAAACAAATTCCGCTCGCACGCTTTGGCGAACCTGGTGACGTCAGCAGCGTTGTCACGTTCCTTGCTTCAGAGGGAGCTCGTTACATGACTGGCCAAACGCTACATATTGACGGCGGAATGGTGATGTAAGTTTTTTCTCGAAATTTCATCATAGTTTCTCTAGTTTTTTAAAAACGAATCCACTATAATACTTGAGGGGAGGTGAATTGCTATGGCAGACACATTAGAGCGTGTAACGAAAATCATCGTAGATCGCCTTGGCGTTGATGAAGCAGACGTCAAACTTGAAGCTTCTTTCAAGGAAGACTTAGGTGCTGATTCCCTAGATGTAGTTGAGCTTGTTATGGAACTTGAAGACGAGTTTGATATGGAAATTTCTGACGAAGATGCTGAAAAGATTGCAACAGTCGGCGACGCTGTGAACTACATACAAAACCAGCAATAAGCTGATGCTAAAAGTCCCGCCGAAACGCGGGGCTTTAGCCCTTTATTCGTGCAGTTATTACAGCATGCCGCTTTTACGCGCGCTGTATCCGGTTTAGTCAGAGAGGCGCGGTGAACCTGATGTGCCTATGGAGGTTACTATGTCAAAACACTCACATTATAAAGATAAAAAAAAGTTCTATAAAAAAGTAGAACAGTTTAAAGAGTTTCAAGAACGGATTTCGGTTCACTTTCAAAATGAAAAGCTTTTGTATCAAGCATTTACACATTCATCTTATGTGAATGAGCATCGGAAAAAGCCGTATGAGGATAATGAAAGGCTTGAATTTTTAGGTGACGCTGTTTTGGAACTGACGATCTCCAGATTCTTATTTGCCAAGTATCCGGCTATGAGTGAAGGAGATTTGACGAAGCTGAGAGCCGCGATTGTATGCGAACCGTCTCTCGTTTCATTGGCCCACGAATTGTCATTCGGCGACCTTGTCCTCTTGGGTAAAGGTGAGGAAATGACAGGCGGAAGAAAGCGTCCTGCACTATTGGCGGATGTCTTTGAGGCATTTATTGGAGCCTTGTACCTTGACCAGGGATTAGAGCCGGTCGAAAGTTTCTTAAAAGTCTATGTGTTCCCTAAAATTAACGATGGTGCTTTTTCTCATGTGATGGATTTCAAAAGCCAGCTGCAGGAATATGTGCAGCGGGACGGCAAAGGCTCTTTGGAGTATAAAATCTCCAACGAAAAAGGACCTGCGCATAACCGTGAATTTGAAGCCATCGTATCTCTAAAAGGTGAACCACTCGGAGTCGGAAACGGCCGTTCAAAGAAAGAAGCCGAACAGCACGCTGCTCAGGAAGCTTTAGCTAAATTGCAAAAACACCATACGAGACAATAAAATCCCCCTGAATCATAAGGGGGATTTCAGTATGTATGCCGTCTTATTTCACCCATGTTTTATGATAGAATTGAAATACTTATTACATAAGGAGGATCGCTATGTTCCTCAAACGTTTAGACGTTATAGGATTTAAATCATTTGCAGAACGGATTTCTGTAGACTTTGTTAAAGGCGTGACAGCTGTTGTCGGCCCAAACGGAAGCGGAAAAAGCAACATCACAGATGCCATTCGCTGGGTTCTCGGTGAACAATCAGCACGGTCTCTTCGCGGCGGAAAAATGGAAGACATTATTTTTGCCGGCAGTGATTCGAGAAAACGATTAAATCTAGCTGAAGTTACGCTTACTCTTGATAATGATGATCATTTCTTGCCGATTGACTTCCATGAGGTCAGTGTCACAAGACGTGTATACAGATCAGGCGAGAGTGAGTTTCTGATTAACAATCAGCCGTGCCGCTTAAAAGATATTATTGATTTATTTATGGACTCTGGCCTTGGGAAAGAAGCATTTTCTATTATCAGTCAAGGGAAAGTGGAAGAGATCCTTAGCAGCAAAGCGGAGGATCGCCGCAGCATCTTTGAAGAAGCGGCCGGGGTGCTTAAATATAAAACAAGAAAGAAAAAAGCAGAAAATAAACTGTTTGAGACACAGGACAATTTAAACCGGGTTGAAGATATATTACATGAACTTGAAGGACAGGTTGAACCTCTTAAAATTCAAGCATCAATAGCGAAAGACTACCTGGAAAAAAAGAAAGAGCTGGAGCATGTTGAAATTGCGCTGACTGCCTATGATATCGAAGAGCTGCATGGGAAATGGTCAACTCTTAAAGAGAAAGTGCAGCTCGCTAAGGAAGAAGAGCTCGCTGAATCGTCTGCGATTTCTGCCAGAGAAGCAAAGATTGAGGATACGCGAGACAAAATTCAAGCGCTTGATGAATCAGTAAATGAGCTCCAGCAGGTCTTATTGGTGACGAGTGAAGAGCTGGAAAAGCTTGAAGGCCGTAAAGAAGTCCTGAAAGAACGTAAGAAAAACGCTGTGCATAACCAAGAACAGCTTGAAGAAGCTATTGTACAGTTTCAACAAAAAGAAACGGTGCTGAAAGAAGAGCTTGCGAAGCAGGAAGCTATCTTCGAAATTCTTCAGGCAGAGGTGAAACAGTTAAGGGCTCAGGTAAAAGAAAAGCAACAGGCTCTCAGTCTTCACAATGAAAATGTCGAAGAGAAAATTGAGCAGCTGAAAAGCGATTACTTTGAGCTGTTGAACAGCCAGGCTTCGATACGCAATGAGCTCCAGCTGCTGGATGACCAGATGTCCCAATCGGCTGTTGTATTGCAAAGGCTTGCGGACAACAATGAAAAGCATCTTCAGGAACGGCGCGATATTTCTGCGCGAAAAGCAGCATATGAAACGGAGTTTGCCCGAATCGAGCAGGAGATTCACAGCCAAGTTAGTGCTTATCGTGATATGCAGACAAAATATGAGCAGAAAAAGCGCCAATACGAAAAAAATGAATCTGCACTGTATCAGGCGTATCAATACGTTCAGCAAGCGAGATCGAAAAAGGACATGCTTGAGACGATGCAGGGGGATTTCTCCGGCTTTTATCAAGGCGTTAAAGAAGTGCTGAAAGCGAAAGAGCGCCTTGGCGGTATTCGCGGAGCGGTCCTTGAGCTCATCTCAACAGAACAGAAGTATGAAACGGCCATTGAAATTGCGCTCGGCGCTTCTGCCCAGCATGTCGTGACCGACGACGAACAGTCTGCCCGTAAAGCGATTCAATATTTAAAACAGAATTCCTTCGGCCGGGCGACGTTTCTGCCTCTTTCTGTTATTAAAGACCGCCAGCTTCAAAGCCGGGATGCGGAAACAGCAGCTCAGCATTCGTCATTTCTCGGGGTTGCCAGTGAACTTGTCACATTTGATCCTGCGTATCGGCGCATCATCCAGAACCTTCTTGGAACCGTGCTGATCACAGAGGATTTAAAGGGAGCAAACGAACTAGCAAAGCTTCTGGGGCACCGGTACCGCATCGTAACCCTTGAGGGAGATGTCGTGAATCCGGGGGGATCAATGACGGGCGGCGCGGTTAAAAAGAAAAATAACTCACTGCTAGGAAGAAGCAGGGAGCTTGAAGATGTGAGCAAACGGCTCGCTGAAATGGAAGAGAAAACAGCACTGCTTGAACAAGAAGTCAAAACCCTTAAGCAATCCATTCAGGATATGGAGAAAAAACTGGCTGACTTAAGAGAGACCGGGGAAGGCTTAAGATTAAAGCAGCAGGATGTAAAAGGGCAGCTGTACGAACTTCAAGTTGCTGAGAAAAATATCAATACCCATTTAGAGCTCTATGATCAAGAAAAATCTGCTCTGTCAGAAAGCGATGAAGAGAAGAAAACACGCAAACGCAAGCTGGAAGAAGAGCTTTCTGCCGTGACAGAAAAGATGAAACAGCTTGAAGAGGATATTGACAGATTAACGAAACAAAAACAAACACAATCCTCAACAAAAGAGTCACTCTCCAACGAGCTGACTGAGCTGAAAATCACAGCTGCCAAAAAAGAGCAGGCATGTAAGGGTGAAGAGGACAACCTTGCCAGATTAAAGAAAGAGCTCACAGAAACAGAGCTTGCGTTAAAAGAAGCGAAAGAGGACTTAAGCTTCTTAACGTCAGAGATGTCATCAAGCACCAGCGGTGAAGAAAAGCTTGAAGAGGCCGCAAAACATAAATTGAATGACAAAACGAAAACGATCGAACTTATTGCGTTAAGACGCGATCAGCGTATCAAGCTTCAGCATGGGCTTGATACTTATGAGCGTGAGCTGAAAGAAATGAAACGCCTCTATAAACAAAAAACGACGCTCTTAAAAGACGAAGAAGTCAAACTCGGCCGAATGGAAGTTGAGCTTGATAATTTACTCCAGTACTTACGGGAGGAATACAGCCTGTCCTTTGAGGGTGCAAAAGAGAAATATCAGCTTGAAACTGATCCAGAGGAAGCAAGAAAGCGCGTGAAGCTGATTAAACTGGCAATCGAAGAGCTGGGTACCGTAAACCTCGGAAGCATAGACGAGTTTGAGAGGGTCAACGAACGGTATAAGTTTCTGTCAGAACAAAAAGAAGATTTGACTGAAGCGAAAAATACCCTGTTCCAAGTGATTGAAGAAATGGATGAAGAAATGACGAAACGCTTTAACGACACATTCGTCCAAATCCGCTCACACTTTGATCACGTCTTCCGCTCCTTATTTGGAGGAGGGCGAGCTGAGCTGAGGCTCACTGATCCTAACGATCTGCTTCATTCAGGAGTCGAGATTATCGCACAGCCGCCGGGGAAAAAACTGCAAAACTTAAATCTTCTGTCAGGCGGAGAGCGTGCGCTAACTGCTATAGCGCTCTTATTCTCAATCTTAAAGGTTCGTCCTGTGCCGTTTTGCGTCCTTGACGAAGTAGAGGCTGCGCTTGACGAAGCGAATGTGTTCCGATTTGCACAGTATTTAAAAAAATACAGCAGCGATACCCAGTTTATCGTGATTACCCACAGAAAAGGAACCATGGAGGAAGCGGATGTGCTATACGGCGTAACAATGCAGGAATCCGGTGTTTCCAAGGTAATCTCAGTGAAGCTGGAAGAAACAAAAGAATTCGTTCAGTAACGAGGAAAGAGGTTAAAAAGATGAGCTTTTTTAAAAAATTAAAAGAGAAAATCACAAAACAGACAGATTCCGTATCTGAAAAGTTTAAGGATGGCCTTGAAAAAACAAGAAACTCCTTTCAAAACAAAGTGAATGATCTTGTATCCCGTTACCGTAAAGTGGATGAGGATTTCTTCGAAGAGCTTGAAGAGGTTCTCATCAGTGCGGATGTCGGTTTTACAACCGTTATGGAATTAATAGATGAGCTGAAAAAAGAAGTGAAACGCAGAAATATTCAAGATCCGATGGAAGTCCAATCTGTTATTTCTGAGAAACTGGTCGAGATTTATAACAGCGGAGATGAGCAAATTTCTGAGTTGGATATTCAAGATGGGCGTTTAAATGTTATCCTTCTGGTAGGTGTAAACGGAGTCGGCAAAACGACAACAATTGGAAAGCTTGCCCATAAACTGAAGCAAGAAGGAAAATCTGTTGTACTTGCTGCCGGAGATACATTTAGAGCGGGAGCCATTGAACAGCTGGAAGTATGGGGAGAGCGTACGGGAGTGCCAGTCATTAAGCAGACGGCCGGCAGCGATCCTGCGGCTGTCATCTACGATGCTGTACATGCTGCGAAAGCAAGAAATGCCGATGTATTAATTTGTGATACGGCAGGGCGTCTCCAAAACAAAGTAAACCTGATGAAAGAGCTTGAAAAAGTGAAACGCGTTATCGAAAGAGAAGTTCCTGAAGCGCCGCATGAGGTACTGCTTGCCCTTGACGCCACAACCGGCCAAAACGCCATGGCGCAAGCGAAAGAGTTCTCTAAAGCAACAAACGTTACCGGCATTGCTTTAACGAAGCTTGACGGTACGGCAAAAGGCGGAATCGTTCTTGCGATCCGCAACGAGCTTCAAATCCCGGTTAAACTAGTCGGGTTAGGAGAAAAAGTTGATGATCTTCAGGAATTTGATCCTGAATCGTATGTGTACGGACTCTTTTCAGATTTAGTGGAAAAAGCCGACGATTAAAAAAAGGCCCTCATATTTGGTCTTACCCCTGTCAAGTAGACAGCCACAAAAAGCCTAAGCAACCAGTGTGTTACGGTATTCTACCGGAGCACACTGGTTTAATTTTTTCTGGAATCGTTCGTGATTATAGAATTGAATGTAATCTTCAATGCTCTTGTG
>NZ_JALAYA010000038.1:0-1110 GCF_026796395.1 Bacillus sp. T17B1 | reverse complement strand
TGGTCTTACCCCTGTCAAGTAGACAGCCACAAAAAGCCTAAGCAACCAGTGTGTTACGGTATTCTACCGGAGCACACTGGTTTAATTTTTTCTGGAATCGTTCGTGATTATAGAATTGAATGTAATCTTCAATGCTCTTGTGAAGCTCTTCTTCGGTTTGACACGTCGAAAAATATGCATTCTCTGTTTTGAGATGCGAGAAAAACGATTCGATACAGGCATTATCTAGGCAGTTTCCCTTACGCGAATGGCTGCCTTTCAAACCAACGGTTTCGAGTCGCTTTTGATATGCTTTTGTTGTGTATTGGAAGCCTTGGTCAGAATGGAGGATAGCTCCCTGGACGTCCCGTTGGGCTGTCATACTTTCTACTGTCTTCATGACCAATTCAAGATTATTTCGTTTTGACAGCTTCCATGCGACAATCTCATTGTTGTAAAGATCTTGTACGGCAGAAAGGTAATAGAATCGCTGTCCACAAGCAATATAGGTAATATCGGTTACATATAGATGGTTAGGTCGATTGGTTTGAAATTCTCGGTTAAGCCGGTTTGGCAGGACAACCGGTGCCTGTCTTCCAAAATAACGTCGCTTTTTTCGAATGATCGATTGAATGTTCATCTCTTTCATCAATCTGTAAACACGCTTATGGTTGATCCAAAATCCTTCTCTCTTTAAAGCGATGGTGATCCGAGGATACCCATAGAAAGGACGTGAGTGGTGAATCGCCATGATGTGTTCTTTTATGATCTGCTCTCTCTGTTGCCTTGCCATTCGAATCCGTTGAGTCTTGCACCATTTATAGTACCCCGACCGTGACACTTTGGCGATACACACCAGCCACGTAATCGGATAACGATCCTTCAATTCGTGCACAGCTTCAAATCGTGCTGTCTTCAAAATCCGTCCTCCCCATGCAGATTTGGATAACGCTTTTTTAGGTATTCGACCTGTGCCTTTAAATAATCTCGTTCTTCCTCAACACTTTTAAATGTTGTCTTAGGGCGTCCAATAAAAGGATTGTCTGACTTTGTCTCTTTGCCCCTTTGATCATCTAAAGACTTGCCTTCTCGATAGGTTTTCACCCAATTTTTGAGCTGGGTTGAACTCCG
>NZ_JALAYA010000037.1:0-45266 GCF_026796395.1 Bacillus sp. T17B1 | reverse complement strand
TACTTGACAGGGGTAAGACCACTGCTCCGGTCTTTATTTTTTTGCCTTTCAAGCCGGGATTGAATTGAGTATCTTTGTTCATAATACAAAGAGAAAATCGGAAAGGGTGAAAGCGAAATGGATCATCGTATGGAAAACGCAGAAGAAGAGCGTCCTGAAAAAAATGACGCGAAAGACAGCATTATGAATAAAATACAGCAGCTTGGTGAAACGACGCTTCCGCAGCTGCCCCAAGATACAAATATTCATTGTCTGACCATTATCGGACAAATAGAAGGCCATGTTCAGCTTCCTCCGCAAAACAAAACAACAAAATATGAGCATGTCATCCCGCAGATCGTGGCGATTGAACAAAATCCCAAAATTGAAGGCCTGCTGATTATATTAAATACTGTCGGAGGAGATGTTGAGGCGGGTCTCGCAATAGCAGAAATGCTGGCATCGTTATCAAAACCGACCGTTTCCATTGTGCTTGGCGGAGGTCATTCCATCGGCGTTCCGATTGCGGTATCTTGTGATTACAGCTATATTGCTGAAACAGCAACGATGACGATTCATCCAGTTCGGCTGACCGGGCTGGTAATAGGTGTGCCGCAAACGTTTGAATATCTGGATAAGATGCAAGAAAGAGTTGTTAAATTTGTGACAAGCCACTCAAATGTAAACGAAGATAAGTTCAAAGAGCTGATGTTTTCAAAAGGAAACTTAACACGTGACATCGGAACAAATGTCGTTGGTAAGGATGCTGTCGAGTACGGATTGATCGATCACGTCGGAGGAGTCGGACAAGCGATCAATAAACTGAATGAGCTGATTGAGGAAGCAAGAGCAGAAGAAGGACGGATGATTCAATGATTCTGTATACTATGATGCCGCAGGAAATTGTTTTTGCTGAACAGAACCAACAGACAAGCGCACATGAGCAAATTGAATATAGAGGTGTGCCGCTTCTCGTTGAGATGAAAGGCAATGAAGCGGAAGTGATTCAAATCATGAGCACCAATCCAATGCATTTTCTGCACCCGGACATTTCACCGGGACAAAAGCTGAAAATAAACCTATAAGATCCACCCCTTTTTTAAGGGCAAAATATGCTATAATAGGGGAATCCTACAGAAAAAACGCAGCCTGTAAACGGCTGCTTTCTTCATTATGTATGAACTTACATTTTTTAACGCAGTAAGGTGATGAGTGTGGCAAAGAAAAAACGTAAATCAAGAAAAAAACAGGCGAAACAGCTCAATATAAAATACGAACTCAACGGATTGCTGTGTATAGCCATTTCAATTATTGCAATTCTGCAGCTGGGGGTAGTCGGGCAAACCTTTATTTACTTGTTCCGCTTTTTTGCTGGAGAGTGGTTTATCTTATGCTTATTAGGTTTATTAGTGTTAGGAGTCTCGCTGTTTTGGAAGAAGAAAACGCCAAGCCTATTAACGAGACGAAAGGCCGGGTTGTACTGTATTATGGCCAGCATATTGCTGCTTTCTCACGTACAGCTGTTTAAAAATTTGACGCACAAAGGGTCTATTGAGTCTGCAAGCGTGGTGCGCAACACATGGGAATTGTTCTTGATGGACATGAATGGCAGCTCCGCTTCACCTGATTTAGGCGGAGGAATGATCGGTGCGCTGCTATTTGCTGCTTCACACTTTTTATTTGCGTCAACTGGTTCTCAGATCATGGCGATTGTTATGATTTTGATCGGGATGATTTTAGTCACAGGGCGCTCTCTTCAAGAAACGCTGAAAAAGTGGATGAGCCCGATTGGCCGCTTTTTAAAAGAACAATGGTTTGCATTTATTGATGATATGAAATCCGTCAAAACCAATATGAAGTCATCGAAAAAAACGAAAGCGTCGAGCAAAAAACAAAAACCCGCCCGCAAAAAACAGCAACTGGAACCGGAGCCTTCTCCTGAAGAGGGGGATTTAGAAACGGTATCGCCTCTTATTCATTCAGAGCCGATTATCTCAAGCTTTTCAGATCGCAATGAAGATGAAGAGTCTCCAGTCATAGAAAAACGCACTGAACCTGTATCAGAGCCAATTCAGGACATCCAGACTGAAACAGGTGATCAGGAAACTGTTTCTGCTCCGCCTATGACCTTTACGGAGCTTGAAAATAAGGATTATGAGATGCCGTCACTTGATATACTGGCAGATCCGAAGCATACTGGCCAGCAGGCCGATAAAAAGAATATTTATGAAAATGCGAGAAAGCTCGAACGCACCTTCCAAAGCTTTGGCGTAAAGGCGAAAGTCACACAGGTTCATCTTGGGCCGGCCGTAACAAAATATGAAGTGTATCCTGATGTCGGAGTGAAGGTTAGTAAAATTGTCAATTTAAGCGATGATTTGGCTCTTGCACTTGCTGCAAAGGATATCAGGATCGAAGCACCAATACCAGGCAAATCTGCAATCGGAATTGAGGTTCCGAACGCAGAAGTGGCGATGGTATCGCTGAAGGAAGTGCTAGAGTCCAAGTTAAATGACAGACCGGACGCAAAGCTGCTAATCGGACTCGGCCGCAATATTTCAGGTGAAGCTGTGCTGGCTGAGTTAAACAAGATGCCCCATCTTTTAGTCGCAGGGGCAACAGGAAGCGGAAAAAGCGTCTGTGTCAACGGCATTATTACAAGTATTCTGATGCGCGCGAAACCGCATGAAGTGAAAATGATGATGATCGATCCTAAAATGGTAGAGCTGAATGTCTACAACGGGATACCGCATTTGCTAGCTCCGGTAGTAACGGATCCGAAAAAAGCGTCACAGGCTTTGAAAAAGGTTGTCAATGAAATGGAGCGGCGGTACGAGTTATTTTCTCATACGGGTACACGAAATATTGAAGGATACAATGATTATATAAAACGTGCCAACAATGAAGAAGGAGCGAAACAGCCGGAGCTGCCGTATATCGTTGTGATTGTGGACGAGCTTGCCGATCTCATGATGGTCGCTTCATCTGATGTGGAGGATTCGATTACGAGATTGTCCCAAATGGCGCGGGCTGCCGGCATCCATCTCATTATTGCGACACAGCGGCCGTCGGTTGACGTAATCACAGGGGTCATCAAAGCGAATATTCCGTCACGAATCGCGTTCAGCGTATCTTCACAGACGGATTCAAGGACGATTCTTGACATGGGTGGCGCTGAAAAGCTGCTCGGCCGCGGCGATATGCTGTTTTTGCCTGTCGGGGCTAATAAACCTGTCCGTGTGCAGGGAGCATTTTTGTCGGATGACGAAGTGGAAAAGGTCGTCGACCATGTGATTACGCAACAGAAAGCGCAATATCAGGAAGAAATGATTCCTGAGGAGACGACGGAAACTCATACCGAGGTTACAGATGATCTTTATGATGAAGCTGTTGAATTAATCGTCGGCATGCAGACAGCATCTGTTTCAATGCTGCAAAGAAGATTCAGAATCGGTTATACGAGAGCGGCGCGTCTGATTGACGCCATGGAGGAACGGGGCGTTGTTGGGCCGTATGAAGGCAGCAAACCTAGGGAAGTCTTATTATCAAAAGAGAAATATGATGAGCTCTCTTCTTAATGAAGGGAGTTCAGCTTTCTTCAATTATCAATAATAACATTATGTAAACTGACAACCTTTCTATTTATTTTTTCGACAAAACATGATATAGTTGTCCCAATTGTTCAATAATTTTTATCGAAAGTGGTTTACGGAGGGGAAACATGTCTACAAAAGCTGATAACCGGCACTTGTATTTAAAAGTAATTGAACGAATTAAAGAGGATATTAAAAATGGCATCTACACAGAGAAGGAAAAGCTGCCTTCTGAATTTGAGCTTTCCAAAAAGCTTGGTGTCAGCAGAGCGACGCTTAGAGAAGCCTTGCGGATACTGGAAGAAGAGCATGTCATTATCAGAAGGCATGGTGTAGGCACTTTTGTCCATTCTAAGCCGTTATTTCTTTCGGGCATTGAACAGCTGAACAGTGTAACGAAGATGATAGAACAGGCAAATATGACGCCTGGTACGATTTTTCTATCATCCCAAGTGCTTATGCCGACTGAAGATGATAGCAAGAGATTTCATATGGAAGATGGACAAGAACTTTTTTACCTCGAACGAGTCAGAACCGCTAACGGACAGCCGATTGTGTATTGTATAGACAAAATTCCGATGGATATTTTGCCGAATTCTTTCTCTCATCAGCAAGAATCAATGTTTGACCTGCTTGAGAAAAATTCAGGCTCCGTGATCAGCTATGCCGTGACTGATATTGAACCGATCGGCTATCATGATACCATTTCGCCAGTGCTGGAATGCGATCCGGAAACAGCTCTTTTACTGTTAAAACAAACCCATTACGATCAGCACGATAAACCGGTGCTTTACTCATTAAATTATTTTAGAGCGGATAAATTCAGATTTCATGTTTTGCGTAAACGATTCTAAAACGGGCGCTGTAAATGTGTCTGTTTTTTTATTTGCACTGATTCATGTTTCTTTGTACATACTTTCACTCCTGTTAACGCAATATATAAGGGATGACAAGAAAGTGAATGGGTGAAAATGTTGAGAGAGAAAAATGGAATGAAAAATATTATTGCATTGTCTTCTGTACCGCTTGTGATGACACTAGGGAACTCCATGCTGATTCCTGTTCTTCCAATGATGGAGAAAAAGCTGGGAGTGACTTCATTTCAAGTGTCTTTAATTATTACTGTATATTCAGTAGTAGCGATTATTTGCATTCCAATTGCCGGATATTTATCAGATCGATTCGGGAGAAAAAAAATATTGCTTCCATGCCTTCTCATAGCAGGATTAGGTGGGTTGGTGGCTGCTTTTGCCTCAACTTATATGAAAAGTCCTTATGCTATGATTTTGGCGGGTCGGGTTCTTCAAGGTATTGGCTCTGCAGGGGCAGCTCCTATCGTTATGCCGTTTATCGGCGATTTGTTTCAAGGAGACGATGAAAAGGTCAGCGCCGGCCTTGGTGATATTGAAACTGCCAACACGTCAGGGAAGGTATTGAGTCCTATACTAGGCGCCTTACTAGCTTCTTGGTACTGGTTTGTACCTTTTTGGTTTATTCCGTTTTTCTGTTTGATCAGCTTTTTGCTCGTGTTGTTTCTGGTGGCCAAGCCTGAAGAAGATGAAGATGCGCCAGCGGTTTCTGAATTTATCAAGAGTGTGCGAAAAATTTTTAAGCAGGACGGACGCTGGCTTTATACGGTCTTTATTATCGGGTGTGTCATTATGTTTCTGTTATTCGGCATATTATTTTATTTATCAGATACGCTGGAGAAGAAGTATGCCATTGACGGAGTAGCTAAAGGCGGATTACTGGCAATCCCACTTTTATTTTTGTCAACGAGTTCTTATATAGCTGGCAAGAAAATTGGTAAAGATAAAGGCCGAATGAAGTTTTGTGTTGTTACAGGAATGACTCTGTTAACCCTGTCGTTTATTGCCTTGTGGTGGAACCACAGTTTTTATTTTTTATTTGTCTTTTTAAGCTTTGGAGGGATTGGGATTGGAATGGCGCTTCCTGCTTTAGATGCACTGATAACCGAAGGAATTGAAAGTGAGGAATGCGGAACCATTTCCTCCTTTTACAATAGCATGCGCTTTATAGGAGTAGCTATCGGTCCGCCTGTTTTTGCGGCGTTAATGTCTAATGCAAACTGGCTGATTTTCATTCTATCGGCGTTTTGCAGCATCGTTTCTTTATTCTTAGTGCTCTTTACTGTAGATGCTAAAAAAAGTGAAGAGGAAGAAAAAAACTTAGGGACGGTCTAGCCAACCGTCTCTCTTGCAGTTTACAATTGTCGTGCTGCAGGCGCAAATGAATTAACCTATACAGCCTCCGTCCTGTCGGGCGGAGGTTATTGTTTCCTTATAAATCCTACAGTTGCTATAATTACATGAAAGAGTGTTTCTGCGTATGCTGAAAATTGGTCATAATACATACTAATAAGAAATGAACGAAGGAGGTTCCATATGTCATATGTAAATGAAATCAAAACAAAGCACGGCGGTTTAACCGCACACATCGTAAAAACAGAAAAATTCAAAACCGTCTCGCTTATTTTTAAAATGCTTGCACCGCTGACAAAGGATCAAGTCACTAAAAGAGCGTTGCTTCCGCATGTGCTTCTTCGCGGTACAAAAAGCCATCCGAAAACCGCAGAGTTGCGTTCTTATTTGGATGAACTATACGGGACGTCCGTTTCGGCAGATCTTTCGAAAAAAGGAGAGCGGCACGTCATTACGTTCAGGCTTGAAGTCCCGAATGAAAAATATTTAAGAGATCAAACGCCGCTTCTTGAAAAAGGACTGCAGCTCCTTGCAGAAATCGTCTTTTCACCTGCTTTAGAGGGAGGCGCATTTCAATCACAATATGTGGCTCAGGAAAAACGGACGCTCAAGCAAAGAATCCAAGCCGTCTATGACGACAAAATGCGCTACTCTAATTTAAGGCTGATACAGGAAATGTGCAAAAATGAGCCTTACGCGCTTCATGTCAATGGGGAAATCGACGATGTCGATGCCATTACAGCCGATCAATTATATGAAACATATCAAAGCGCTATCCAAAAAGATCAGCTCGATCTTTATGTCGTTGGCGATGTGGACAGTAACCAAGTGCAAGCGGCAATTGATAAGTATTTCCAAGCAAAAGAGCGTAATATCGGCATGCCAGAAAACAATCATGCTGAGCAAAAAGCCCAGCCTAAAGAAGTAATTGATGAAGAAGACGTCAAACAAGGAAAGCTGAATATCGGCTACAGCACCAGCATCACTTATACGGATCAGGATTATGCTGCTTTGCAAGTGTTTAACGGATTGTTCGGCGGATTCTCTCATTCCAAGCTTTTCATCAATGTTCGGGAAAAAGCCAGTCTTGCATACTACGCCGCTTCACGTATAGAAAGTTTTAAAGGCTTATTAATGGTGATGTCGGGCATTGAAGTGAAAAATTACGAACAGGCTGTTTCTATTATTGCTGAGCAATTTCAGGCAATGAAAAACGGCGACTTCAGTGAGCAGGACATCGCTCAGACAAAGGCTGTCATTCGAAATCAAGTGCTGGAAACCATTGATACAGCGTACGGTTTATCTGAATTTTTGTATCAGCAGGCCGCTGCCCAAGTCGATATTCCTATCGAAGACTTTCTTGCCAATATTGAGCAAGTCACAAAAGAGGATATCGTGAAAGCCGGTGAAAAGATTCAGCTTGATACGACTTATTTCTTAAAAGGGACGGAGGGTGCATCTTGATCAAACCAATCGAATACGAACAGCTTCAGGAGACGCTGTACCATGAAAAAATGTCAAACGGCCTTGACGTTTACGTTTTGCCGAAAAAAGGCTTCAACAAAACATATGCGGTTTTTACAACAAAGTACGGCTCTATAGATAACCGGTTTGTCCCTTTAGGTAAAAATGAGATGGTTCACGTACCGGACGGCATCGCCCATTTTCTTGAGCACAAGCTGTTTGAAAAAGCGGACGGAGACGTTTTTCAAGATTTCAGCAAACAGGGCGCTTCTGCCAATGCGTTTACATCATTCACAAGAACGGCTTATCTTTTCTCATGCACATCAAATGTTGAACGTAATTTAGAGACGCTGATCGATTTCGTACAGGACCCGTATTTTACTGAAAAAACGGTTGAAAAAGAAAAAGGGATTATCGGGCAGGAGATTAACATGTACGATGACAACCCCGATTGGAGGCTTTACTTCGGGGTCATTGAAAACATGTACAAAGAACACCCTGTCAGAATAGACATAGCGGGAACGGTGGAAAGCATTTCACATATTACAAAAGATCTTCTTTATGAATGCTATGAAACGTTTTATCACCCGAGCAACATGCTCCTCTTTATTGTCGGACCTGTAGATCCAGAAGCGATCATTTCTCAGGTAAGAGAAAATCAAGAGAGAAAGCCATATACTGACCAGCCGGAGATCAAACGGGAAGAAGTGAAAGAGCAAGAAGCTGTTTTCCGAAAAGAAAAAGAGATCAAAATGAATGTGCAGGGTCCGAAATGCCTTGTCGGGCTGAAATCAAAGAATCCGTTTAAACTAGGCAAAGAGCTGTTGAAGCATGAACTTTCCATGAACTTATTGCTGGAATCTCTTTTCGGCAAAAGCTCTGCCCAGTACGAATCACTTTATGAAAAAGGGTATATTGACGAAACGTTCAGCTTTGATTTTACAGCTGAATATGGTTTCGGTTTTGCGGCGATCGGCGGCGATACACCCGAGCCTGATCAATTGGCTGAAGATATATCAAGCATGCTTCTGCGGGCCGGTGAACTGATTAATGCTGAAAAGATTGAACTTGCCAGAAAGAAAAAGATCGGCACGTTCTTAAAAGCGCTGAATTCACCTGAATACATTGCCAACCAATTTACCCGCTATGCTTTCTTGGATATGAGCCTGTTTGACGTCGTAACGGTTCTCGAGCAAATTACTCTCGAGGATGTCCAGAAAGTCATACAAGAGGAAATTGCTGCGGACAGACTGACTGTCTGCAAGGTTGTTCCTAAATCATAAACAAACATCCCTCCAGTGTGGGGGGTGTTTTTCTGCGGAAAGAAGGAAAGAGGATGAACAAAACAGCACTAATCACCGGAGCAAGCGGCGGCATCGGCAAAAGCATAAGTGAAGCCCTTGCGGCAGAGGGATACAATCTGCTTTTGCATTATCATACAAATCAAAACGCGGCAGCGGAGCTTGCTGAAAAACTAAGAGAGACCTTTGGCGTGCGTGCTGAAAGTTTGCAAGCCGATCTGTCCGCGCCAGAAGGAGCAGATAAGCTGACAAGTTCAATTGTTCAGCCGGTTGATGCGATTGTTTTAAATAGCGGAAGAAGCCATTTTGGACTGATTACGGATGTGGATAATGCAACAGTTCAGGAAATGGTTCAGCTCCATGTGGCGAGTCCGTATATGCTAACGAGAAACCTTCTTCCAGGCATGATCCGGAATAAATCAGGAGCGATTGTGGCTGTCAGCTCTATTTGGGGCGAGACTGGAGCATCTTGTGAAGTGCTGTACAGCATGGCAAAGGGAGCTCAGCACTCGTTTGTAAAAGGACTGGCTAAAGAGCTGGCGCCTAGCGGAATCAGGGTAAACGCCGTAGCGCCGGGCGCGGTTGATACAAATATGATGAATCAATTTACCCCTTCTGAAAAAGAAGAGATTGCGGATGAGATCCCGATTGGCCGGCTGGCACGGCCGCAAGAAATTGCCGATGCAACAGCTTTTCTCCTGTCTGAAAAAGCATCATATATTACTGGCCAAATTCTGTCGGTGAATGGCGGCTGGCACTGCTGATTCGAAAATATTCGGTGCATAGTTTCTTTTGCGACGGACACAATAATCATGTAACTTCACATGAAATGGAGGAAACGAGCATGTCAGTATTAGAAAACTGGGATAACTGGAAAAACTTCCTTGGCGACCGTCTGAACTATGCGCAAGATAAAGGTATGAGCCAGGATACGATTACAGATCTTGCGACAGAAATCGGCAGTTACTTGGCTAATGAAGTGGAATCTAAGAACGAGCAGGAAAAAGTGCTGGCAGATCTTTGGAGCGTAGCATCAAAAGATGAACAGCACGCAATTGCCAATATGATGGTCAAGCTTGTTGAAAATAACAGCACTCACTAAGAAGAGAGGGGATTTTTCCTCTCTTTTTTATGTTTTCCTCATCACAGCAACATTCTTCTTTCTAATTAGAGAAAAATGCTTTATGATAAAGGAAGGTAAAATTTTGCCACAATGAAGGGGGTATATCATTTGGCAAAGCTCGAATGGTATTTTGAATATGAAATTCAAGTGAACCGCCCCGGACTGCTCGGGGATATTTCATCTCTTCTTGGGATGCTTTCTATTAACATCGTAACGATAAACGGCGTCGATCTTTCCAGAAGGGGAATGCTTCTCAGGTGCCGCCATATAGATCAAATTAAACGATTAGAATCAATCTTAAAAACGATGGAAACAATTAAAGTAACGAAGCTGAGAGAACCGAGGCTTCGTGACCGTCTTGCCGTCCGTCACGGCCGTTACATTCAAAGGGATGCCGATGACAAGAAAACCTTCCGCTTTGAACGGGACGAGCTAGGCTTATTAGTCGATTTTATGGCCGAACTGTTCAAAAAAGAAGGCCATAAATTAATCGGAATCAGGGGGATGCCGCGTGTCGGAAAAACGGAATCGATTGTGGCCTCGAGCGTGTGTGCAAGCAAAAGGTGGCTGTTTGTGTCATCAACCTTGCTGAAGCAGACGATAAGAAGCCAGCTGATTGCCGATGAATACAGCACTGAAAATGTCTTTATCGTTGACGGAATTGTGTCAACACGAAGAGGATCAGAACGCCATCTCCAGCTGGTCAGAGAAATCATGAGGCTGCCTGCAACAAAAGTGGTGGAGCATCCGGACATATTCGTTCAAAATACAGAGTATACACTAGATGACTTTGATTATATTATTGAACTTAGAAATGACCCTGATGAGGTTATTACATATGAACATGCCGAAGAACCCCAAATGTTTGATCAATCCGGGTTTTCAAGCTTTGATTTTTAAAATTGGAAGGTGTTTGTTGTGACTGAACTAGGAATCCGGCTCAAAGAAGCCAGAGAGGAAAAAGCAATGTCATTGGATGATCTCCAAGCGGCAACAAAGATTCAAAAAAGGTATTTAACTGCCTTGGAGGAAGGAAACTATGACATTATTCCGGGGAAGTTTTATGTTCGGGCATTCATCAAGCAATATGCGGAAGCTGTAGGGCTTGATGCGGATCAGCTGTTTGAGGAGCATAAAAAAGATATCCCAAATACGTATCATGACGATGTGTCTGAAAAGATCTCCGGCATGAATCTTCAAAAGGAAATGCCAAAACCAGCATCTAAGGTGCTGGAACTGCTGCCAACGATACTTGTCATTCTCGGCGTCATTGTCGTGATTGCGATCGTGTACGCGATCATTCAATTTATGAATCACAAAAACAGTGATGATAACAATGCCGCATCTGAAAAAACAATTACACAAAGTGAAAGCAAGTACGAAATCCCAAAAGATTCAACGCTAAAAGAGAATCAAAGCAACAGCTCTGAAAAAGAGACAGATACTAAAAAAGTAACGAAAGAAAAAGAAGATAAAAAAGAAGAAAGCGACAGTGATAAACTGGAGATTAAAGCAACTGGCACTGAAGGGTCATTAACGACTTATGAAGTGTCCGGCGCTGATAAAATCGAACTCGAACTGAAGGCATCAGACAGTTCTTGGATTCGAGTGCGCGATGAAAACAGCAGTTCGTTAAAAGAGGGAACGCTAAAAAAAGATGAAACTTATAAAAAAGATATAACTGATCAGAAACAAGTTGAAATCCGCACCGGATATGCACCTAATCTGAAAATTAAAATCAACGGTAAGGTTCTCTCATATGAACTTGATCCGAAAAAAGTGATGGCACAAACCATAAAGATTGTAAATAACCAGGAAGAAAAGTCATCTTAATTACCAGATGACTTTTCTTCACGTCCGAGTATGAAATTGGAGGGGCTTTATGTTTAACTTACCAAATAAAATCACACTAGCTAGAATCGCATTAATCCCAATCTTCATGATTATCATGCTGGCGCCATTTGACTGGGGCAGGCTCGAATTTGGAGACGAATCGATTCCGGTCGCACACTTGGCGGGGGCTATCCTATTTATTATTGCATCCACAACAGACTGGATAGACGGATATTATGCTCGAAAACTGAATCTCGTTACAAACTTCGGGAAATTTTTAGATCCGCTTGCGGACAAACTGCTTGTATCCGCAGCGTTAATTATCCTTGTTCAATTTGATCTTGCTCCGGCCTGGATGGTCATTGTGATTATCAGCCGGGAGTTTGCCGTGACAGGTTTAAGGCTTGTCTTAGCTGGAACAGGAGAAGTTGTAGCTGCTAACATGCTTGGTAAAATTAAAACCTGGGCACAAATCATTGCGGTTTCCGCATTGCTTCTTCATAATCTTCCGTTTGAACTTGTGTCATTCCCGTTTGCTGATTTAGCGCTGTGGGTAGCTGTCTTCTTTACTGTCGTATCAGGCTGGGAATATTTCGCTAAAAACTGGGAAGCGTTAAAAACATCTAACTAAGAAAGAAGGACTTCGTCATGGAATTTCCAAAAAAAGCAGAAATTATTGCAGTCGGTTCAGAGCTGTTGCTTGGCCAGATCGCTAATACAAATGCTCAGTTTATTAGCAAACAGCTCGCTGAAATCGGAGTGAACGTATTTTACCATACAGCAGTCGGAGATAACCCGGAGCGGCTGAAGCAGGTCATCCGCATTGCTGAAGAACGCTCTGACTTCATTATTTTTTCAGGAGGTCTCGGACCGACAAAAGATGATTTGACGAAAGAAACGATTGCAAATGCGCTGGGGCGTCCGCTTGTGTTAAATGATGAGGCGTTCCAATCCATTGAGGACTATTTCAAACGAACAAAACGCACGATGTCACCCAATAACCGAAAACAAGCGCTTGTGATCGAAGGATCTGACGTACTGGCAAATCACTTTGGAATGGCACCGGGAATGCTCACTGAGCATGAATCGCGCTTTTATATGCTTCTTCCTGGGCCGCCAAGTGAATTGCGTCCCATGTTTGAAAATGAAGCAAAACCTCTTCTGATGAAAAAGATGGGTTCCAATGAAAAAATTGTGTCAACCGTTCTTCGCTTTTTCGGTATCGGAGAATCTCAGCTTGAAGCCGATTTGGAAGATATTATTGATGCACAAACCAACCCGACAATCGCTCCATTGGCGGCAGATGGAGAGGTAACGCTTCGTCTGACAGCCAAGCATGCTGACGAAAAGGAAACAGAGCGTCTGTTAAAAGAAACAGAGGCTGTTATTTTAGAACGTGTCGGTGAATTTTTCTATGGTTACGATGATACTTCTCTTGTAAAAGAGCTTTCTAAAGCATGTAAGGAAAAAGGCCTTACGATTTCCGCGGCGGAAAGTTTTACCGGCGGGCTGTTTTCTGAATGGCTGACGGATCTGAGCGGTGCTTCAAAACGATTTGCCGGCGGCGTCGTTTGCTATACAAACGACGTGAAACAGAATGTGCTTGGCGTCAAGAAGGAAACATTAGATCAATTTGGCGCGGTCAGCAAGGAGTGCGCATCAGAGCTGGCAAAGGGTGTTCAAAAGCTCACTGGCAGCGACATCGGCATCAGCTTTACCGGTGTAGCAGGACCGGATACTCAAGAAGGGCATGAGCCTGGACATGTGTTTATCGGTATTTCAGCAAATGGAAAAGAAGAGGTTCACGAGTTTCACTTTGCGGGTTCCAGAACGGGAATCAGAAAACGCGGTGCTAAATACGGCTGCCATTTACTCTTGAAGCTTTTAGAGCGAAAATAATATTTTCAGTACCTTATCCTCCTAAGAAAACATGATTTCTCTGATACATTATGTTATTTTGATAGAAATCACGCCAAGAAAAAATCCGAATATGCGTTCGCTTTTTTCTTGGCAAATCCCTTCAAACAGGGTATAGTATATGTAGTGGTAACATAAAGGAGGAAAAAATAGAATGAGTGATCGTCAGGCAGCCTTAGATATGGCTCTTAAACAAATAGAAAAACAGTTCGGCAAAGGTTCCATTATGAAACTGGGAGAAAAGACAGATACAAGAATTTCTACTGTCCCAAGCGGCTCCCTCGCTCTTGATACAGCACTGGGAATTGGTGGATATCCGCGCGGACGGATTATTGAAGTATATGGTCCTGAAAGCTCAGGTAAAACCACTGTGGCGCTTCATGCGATTGCTGAGGTTCAGCAGCAGGGCGGACAAGCCGCGTTTATCGATGCGGAGCATGCGCTAGATCCGGTATACGCGCAAAAGCTCGGAGTCAATATCGAAGAGCTTTTACTGTCTCAGCCTGATACAGGCGAGCAGGCGCTTGAAATTGCGGAAGCGCTGGTTCGAAGCGGTGCAGTTGACATTGTTGTTGTCGATTCTGTGGCAGCTCTCGTGCCGAAAGCGGAAATTGAAGGAGACATGGGGGATTCACATGTCGGTTTACAAGCACGCTTAATGTCTCAAGCGCTTCGTAAGCTTTCAGGGGCCATTAACAAATCGAAGACAATCGCAATTTTCATTAACCAAATTCGTGAAAAAGTCGGCGTTATGTTCGGGAACCCGGAAACAACTCCTGGCGGCCGTGCGCTGAAATTCTACTCTTCCGTGCGTCTTGAGGTGCGCCGTGCTGAACAGCTGAAACAAGGCAACGACGTAATGGGGAACAAAACGAAAATCAAAGTCGTGAAAAACAAGGTAGCCCCGCCGTTCCGTACAGCCGAGGTTGACATTATGTACGGAGAAGGCATCTCAAAAGAAGGCGAAATTATTGATCTTGGAACTGAACTTGATATCGTGCAAAAAAGCGGTTCATGGTACTCTTATGAAGAAGAGCGTCTTGGCCAAGGCCGTGAAAATGCAAAACAATTCTTGAAAGAAAATAAAGATATCATGCTGATGATCCAGGAGCAAATTCGCGAACATTACGGCTTGGATAATCACGGAGCAGCTCAGCAGCAAGCTGGAGACACACAAGAAGAACTCGAATTTGAAGAATAAAAATAAAATAAGTTTGAAATGATACAAAAGGCTGAGTTAAAAAACTCAGCCTTTTTGTATTTTTGCAAAAAAATGATAAAAATATTGCTTTTTTTGACAACTTTTTCAGTGCTTTATTCGTCTAACAAAACGTGTGCAAAATGGAATTTATTTTGGGAGGAAAAGAGGAAAAAATGAATGACAAGCCCAACCCGCAGAAGAACTGCGAATCGCAGACGGAGTAAACTAAATAAAAGAGGAAAACTTTTGCTTGGTCTTTTAGCTGTGATGATTTGCTTTGCGATTTTGAATGCGCTACACCGAAATAGTAAAGAGAACCAGCTATCTCAAGAAACTGCAGCTGTTTCAGATAACGGCCAGAAAAAAGAAGTCAAAAAGAAAACCGCCAAAAAAACAGAGGAACAAATCAAAACAGTCGACCGTAATCAAAAAATCAGCAATTATTTAAAAGAGATCGGTTTCAGCGGTACAGCCATGATTGTCAGAAATGGAGAAATCGTAACAAATAAAGGTTTTGGTTATGCAGACCGTAAACACCACATTCAAAATAATCCATTGACATCTTTTTATGTCGGTTCATCACAAAAAGCATTGATTGCAACCGCTATTTTGCAGCTTGAGGAAAAGGGGAAACTGCAAACAAGTGATCCGGTAAGCACATATTTACCTCATTTTCCTAACGGTCAAACGATTACTTTGAAGAATCTGCTAACACATACATCGGGAATAAACGGACATATTGAAGGCAACGGGGCAATCGCTCCGGACGATTTAATACAAGACATAGAACGTCAGGGAATCAAACGCCAGCCGGGCGTATGGGACTATAAGGATTCCAATTATTCTGTTCTCGCTTATATTATTGCTGAAGTAAGCGGTGAGCCCTATGAACAGTACATAACGAATCATATTTTTAAACCAGTGGGTATGACGCATGCAGGCTTTTATAAAACATATCATAAAGAACCTTATCCTGCTGTCGGGTATAAGCTGAAGGGCAGCAGAATTGTTACACCGTATATGCCTGATTTATCTCAGTTGTATGGAGCCGGTGATATTTATATGAGCGCTATAGATATGTACAAATTTGACCAAGCGCTGATAGACGGCAAACTGTATTCGCAAAAAAGCTACGAAAAGATGTTTACGCCAGGGAGCAGCTCCACATATGGTATGGGATTTTATGTCGCTCCCGGGAGCTATTCAAACCATGGTGTCATGCCGGGCTTTAATATCTTGAACAGCTTTAGCAAATCAGGGCAAACCATTGTTATTTTGTTGTCAAACATTCAAAATAACGCTAAATTAGGCCAAGTGAACAATAAGATATACCAGCTTCTGAATCAAGAATAGTTTATGATCTTCTTTGGAAGGATTGCATTCGGCACGTGAAAAGACGGCAGGTCGGTAAACGTTAAGATGGCAAGCTTGACAAGTATTTCCGACACATTTACAATGAAGTTGTAACATTTGTTTTTTTAACATGATTGTTAAACCATTTTAAACTTGACAAGGGCGATGAAAATACTCATTCCCTGTGAAGGTTCTGTATGTTGAGAAAACTAGACAATGTACATGCCGACACTTATGTAAGCAACAACCAAGTTCATAGCAAGAGGAGGTGAAAGTATGACCCCAATTATGATGGTTCTCATCTCCATTTTGCTGATTCTACTCGGTTTAGTTGTTGGCTACTTTGTTCGTAAAACCATTGCCGAAGCGAAAATTGCGGGCGCACGCGGTGCAGCCGAGCAAATTCTTGAAGATGCAAAGCGTGATGCTGAAGCACTGAAAAAAGAAGCTCTGCTTGAAGCAAAGGATGAAATCCACAAACTTCGAATAGATGCTGAACAGGAAGTTCGTGAAAGACGAAATGAGCTTCAAAAACAAGAAAACCGTTTACTCCAAAAGGAGGAAAACCTTGATCGCAAACATGAGGGAATTGATAAACGGGAAGCGATGTTGGAGAAGAAAGATCATTCTCTGAATGAACGACAACAACATATTGAAGAGATGGAAAGCAAAGTGGATGAGATGATTCGTATGCAGCAGTCAGAGTTGGAACGAATTTCGAGTCTGACTCGTGATGAAGCAAAACAAATCATTCTTGAGCGGGTTGAAAACGAGCTTTCACATGACATCGCCATCATGACAAAAGAAACTGAAAACCGCGCGAAAGAAGAGGCGGATAAGAAAGCGAAAAACATTCTTTCACTCGCCTTACAGCGCTGCGCAGCGGACCACGTTGCCGAAACAACGGTATCAGTTGTCAATCTTCCAAATGATGAGATGAAAGGACGTATCATCGGACGGGAAGGGCGTAACATTCGTACGCTTGAAACGCTGACAGGAATTGACCTGATTATTGATGATACGCCTGAAGCTGTCATTCTTTCTGGATTTGATCCGATCAGACGTGAGACAGCAAGGATTGCTCTTGATAAACTCGTTCAGGATGGCCGTATTCATCCGGCACGGATTGAAGAAATGGTTGAAAAATCTCGCCGCGAGGTCGATGACTATATTCGTGAGATGGGGGAGCAAACGACATTTGAGGTTGGCGTTCACGGCCTCCACCCAGATCTCATCAAGATCCTCGGCCGCTTAAAGTTCCGTACAAGCTATGGTCAAAATGTGCTTAAGCATTCTATGGAAGTCGCATTCTTGGCTGGTTTAATGGCATCGGAACTTGGAGAAGACGCAAAGCTTGCTAAACGTGCGGGACTTCTTCACGACATCGGGAAAGCAATTGACCATGAAGTAGAAGGAAGCCACGTTGAAATCGGGGTAGAGCTTGCAACCAAATATAAAGAGCACCCAGTCGTGATTAACAGTATTGCATCACACCACGGGGATGAAGAGCCGACTTCTATTATCGCTGTCCTGGTAGCTGCAGCAGATGCGCTTTCAGCTGCAAGACCTGGCGCAAGAAGCGAGACGCTCGAGAATTATATTCGAAGACTTGAAAAGCTCGAAGAAATTTCTGAGTCCTACGAAGGTGTTGAAAAATCATTTGCCATTCAGGCTGGACGTGAAGTGCGTATTATGGTGAAGCCGGATTCAATTAATGATCTTGAAGCTCATCGACTGGCGCGAGATATCCGTAAGCGAATTGAGGACGAGCTCGATTATCCAGGTCATATTAAAGTGACAGTAATCAGAGAAACTCGAGCCGTAGAGTATGCAAAATAAAGTGATGCGCTAAGCATCACTTTATTTTTTTGACGGCTAAGAAATTTTTAAGATAGAAGGGAATTACAAAATGAGGATTTTATTTATCGGAGATGTCGTCGGTTCACCGGGCCGCGACATGGTAAAAGAATATGTACCAAAGCTAAAAACAAAATATAAGCCGCACTTTACCATTATTAATGGTGAAAACGCCGCACATGGAAAAGGATTGACTGAAAAGATTTATCACAGCCTAATCCAGTCCGGCGCAGATGCCATCACGATGGGGAACCACACATGGGATAAAAAAGAAATTTTCGATTTTATAGATGATGTTCCGAACTTGGTTCGCCCCGCAAACTTTCCTGAAGGAACACCGGGGAAAGGGATCACATATGTGAAAGCAAACGGCAAAGAGCTTGCCGTCATGAATTTACAAGGGCGTACGTTTTTACCGCCGCTTGATGACCCGTTTTTAAAAGCGGATGAGTTGATTGCCGAAGCCTCGAAAAGAACGCCGTACATTTTTATCGACTTCCATGCCGAAGCGACAAGTGAAAAGCTTGCACTCGGCTGGTACACAGACGGACGGGCATCAGCTGTCGTTGGAACTCATACACACGTGCAAACAGCGGATAACCGCATTTTGCCGAAGGGGACGGCATATATTACTGATGTAGGGATGACTGGACCATACGATGGTATACTGGGGATGGACAGAGAAACGATTATTAAGCGATTTAAAACGAATCTCCCGGTCCGTTTTACTGTCGCTGAAGGAAAAACAACACTGAGCGGGGTCGTCATTGACATTGACGATCAAACGAAAAAGGCTGTCAAAATTGAACGTATTCTAATCAATGATGATCACATGTTCTTTGAATAATTGAACATATGGTTATTTTATAAAAATATTAAAAAGAAAAGCAGGAATATAGCAACTCCTTAGTGAATATAGTAAAAATGGAAGGTAGCCCGCTATTTTTGAAAAGCATTGTGGGGATGGCTTTTTGGATAGCAACATCTAATAATGATTGTTCTAATGAACACTCACTTATCCATTGTAAAACTAAGGGGGAGCAGAAATGGAAATCTTAAAAGTTTCAGCAAAATCAAGTCCAAATTCAGTGGCAGGTGCGCTTGCAGGTGTGTTAAGAGAGCGAGGAGCCGCCGAGATTCAAGCGATTGGAGCGGGTGCATTAAACCAGGCTGTAAAAGCTGTGGCGATTGCCAGAGGATTTGTGGCGCCTAGCGGCGTTGATTTGATTTGTATTCCGGCTTTTACAGATATTCAGATCGATGGGGAAGAAAGAACAGCAATTAAATTAATCGTAGAGCCTCGCTAAAAACAAATAAAGCATTCTCAACCTGTTTGCCGAGGGCAAACAGGTTGTTTTTCATTTATTGTGATATTTTCTTCCTATAGTATTTTCAGCATGTAAATCGAGGAAATGCAAAAGTTAGAAATGATCTGGAACGTTTCAGAAAAAAATTTGCGCCCATTTTTCAAGACGGAAACTTTTGTCTTTCTCAGAAAGACAGTGATGTTTACGCTTATTCCATATCATGGTACAATCCGAATGTAACAAGAAATTTTCAAGGAGGATTGTACATGCAGAGTGGAAAGATGAAAGCTCTAATGAAAAAGGACGTGGCGTTCGGTGCTGTACTGACTGAAGTTCCCATTCCTGAGATTGAAAAACATGAAGTCCTCATAAAAGTGAAAGCTGCTTCCATATGCGGTACGGATGTGCACATTTATAATTGGGATCAATGGGCACGCCAGAGAATCAAAACTCCCTATGTTTTCGGCCATGAGTTCAGCGGGATTGTTGAAGCTGTAGGAGAGAATGCCGGCAATATAAAAGTAGGGGAATATGTGTCTGCGGAAACGCATATTGTCTGCGGTAAATGTGTCCCTTGCTTAGCCGGAAAATCTCATGTTTGCACCAATACAGCTATTATCGGGGTGGACACGGCAGGATGTTTTGCGGAGTATGTGAAAGTCCCCGCTGATAACGTTTGGAAGAATCCCGCCGATATGGACCCGGCGATTGCTTCCATTCAAGAACCTTTAGGAAATGCGGTTCACACAGTACTCGAGAGCCAGCCTGCAGGAGGAACAGCTGCAGTCATCGGATGCGGACCGATTGGTCTTATGGCTGTTGCGGTTGCAAGAGCAACAGGTGCTTCTCAGGTGATAGCGATTGATAAAAATGAATACAGATTGGCGCTTGCCAAACAAATGGGAGCCACACGTACGATTTCAATTGAAGAAGAAGATCCGCTCAAAATTGTAAGCGCTTTAACGAATGGGGAAGGAGTGGATCTCGTTTGTGAGATGTCGGGTCATCCCTCAGCGATTGCCCAAGGTCTTGCGATGGCTGCGAATGGCGGCAGATTTCATATTCTCAGCTTGCCGGAACATCCGGTGACAATTGATTTGACGAATAAGGTAGTATTTAAAGGACTTACGATTCAAGGAATCACCGGAAGAAAATTGTTTTCAACATGGCGGCAGGTGTCTCAATTGCTCAGCTCAAACGTGCTCGATCTTTCACCTGTTATTACCCATCAGTTTCCGTTAGAGGAGTTTGAGAAAGGATTCGAACTGATGAGAAGCGGCCAGTGCGGAAAAGTAATTTTAATTCCATAAAAGGGGGATAAACATGACGAAGGAATTTGAGTTTTTAAAAACAGAGCTTGATAAAATGAAAGAAAATCATACATGGCAAGAGATAAAACAGCTTGAATCAATGCAGGGCCCATCTGTCACAGTGAATCACAAAAACGTCATTCAGCTTTCTTCTAATAATTACCTCGGATTTACTTCACACCCAAGACTCATCAAAGCCGCGCAGGAGGCCGTTCAGCAATTTGGAGCAGGCACCGGATCAGTGAGAACGATTGCCGGTACATTTACAATGCATCAAGAGCTTGAGAAAAAGCTGGCAGCCTTTAAAAAAACGGAGGCGGCACTTGTATTCCAATCAGGCTTTACAACAAATCAGGGCGTACTTTCAAGTATTCTTTCAAAAGAGGATATTGTCATCTCAGATGAATTGAACCATGCCTCTATTATTGATGGAATCCGATTGACAAAGGCGGGTAAAAAGGTGTATCAGCATGTCGATATGAGTGATTTAGAGAGGGTGCTGAGAAAGTCAATGAATTTTCGGATGCGTCTGATTGTGACAGACGGTGTATTTTCCATGGATGGCAACATAGCTCCGTTGCCTGATATTGTAGAACTCGCTGAGAAATATGACGCATTTGTGATGGTGGATGACGCCCATGCATCGGGAGTGCTTGGCGAAAACGGCAGGGGGACGGTGAATCACTTCGGTCTGGACGGCAGAGTCCATATTCAGGTCGGAACGCTAAGCAAGGCAATCGGAGTGCTCGGCGGCTATGCTGCCGGTTCAAAGGTGCTGATCGATTATTTGCGCCATAAAGGCCGTCCGTTTTTATTTAGCACGTCCCATCCGCCGGCAGTCACTGCAGCTTGTATGGAAGCGATTGATGTCTTGCTGGAAGAGCCGGAGCATATGGAGCGCTTGTGGGAGAATACAGACTATTTTAAATCTATGCTTGTGAAAATGGGTCTGACTCTCACGCAGAGTGAGACGCCAATTCTTCCTATTTTAATAGGTGACGAAGGTGTAGCAAAGCAATTTTCTGATCAGCTCCTATCTCGCGGCGTTTTTGCTCAAAGCATCGTTTTCCCGACTGTAGCAAAGGGAAAAGCCAGAATTCGCACGATTATTACCGCCGAGCACACTAAAGAAGAACTGGATGAGGCCCTTGACGTCATCGAAAAGACGGCTAAGGAGCTTCAGCTGTTGTAAGAGGAAGAGCATACTCTTCCTCTTTTGATTCCTTATTGATTATTATTCTCAATGATTGTACAATGATAGGTTGCCAGTTGTGCAGAGCTTCAATAACCTTTATACTGAAGGGTGGAAGTTTGGTTTGAAAGGAGAAATTATGACATGAATGAAAAGCAAAAATTAGAGAGCGGACAAGTTAATCCATCGGACAAAAAATCCGAGAAGGATTACAGCAAGTACTTTGAAGCTGTGTATATTCCGCCTTCCTTAAAAGATGCGAAAAAACGAGGCAAGGAAGCCGTTACTTATCATAATGACTTTAAAATTTCTGAACAATTTAAAGGTTTGGGAGACGGAAGAAAGTTCTATATCCGTACGTATGGCTGTCAAATGAATGAACACGATACAGAGGTTATGGCAGGGATCTTTATGGCGCTCGGTTACGAAGCGACAAATTCTGTTGATGATGCCAATGTGATTTTGTTAAACACATGTGCGATCCGTGAAAATGCCGAGAACAAGGTGTTTGGTGAGCTGGGGCATTTAAAAGCGCTGAAAAAAAACAATCCCGATCTCATTTTAGGCGTGTGCGGCTGTATGTCCCAAGAGGAATCAGTCGTGAACCGGATTTTGAAAAAGCATCCGTTTGTCGATATGATTTTTGGAACGCATAACATACATCGTCTGCCAGAGCTTTTGTCAGAAGCATACCTTTCAAAAGAAATGGTCATCGAAGTTTGGTCCAAGGAAGGGGACGTTATTGAAAACCTTCCGAAAGTCCGGAACGGAAAAATTAAGGGCTGGGTCAATATTATGTACGGCTGTGACAAATTCTGTACGTATTGCATTGTGCCTTACACACGCGGAAAAGAAAGAAGCCGCCGCCCTGAAGAGATCATTCAGGAAGTGAGAAGGCTCGCTAGTGAAGGCTATAAGGAAATTACACTATTAGGCCAAAACGTAAACGCGTACGGAAAAGATTTTGAAGATATGACGTACGGACTTGGTGATTTGATGGATGAACTGAGAAAAATCGATATCCCGAGAATCCGTTTTACTACGAGTCATCCACGCGACTTTGATGACCGTCTCATTGAAGTGCTGGCAAAAGGCGGCAATCTGCTTGATCACATTCATCTTCCGGTTCAATCAGGAAGCTCAGAGGTTCTGAAGCTGATGGCCCGCAAATATGACAGAGAGCGTTACATGGAGCTCGTGCGAAAAATTAAGGCAGCAATGCCAAACGCATCTTTGACAACGGACATTATCGTCGGATTCCCGAACGAAACGGACGAACAGTTTGAAGAAACGCTTTCTCTATACCGTGAAGTAGAGTTTGACAGCGCCTATACGTTCATTTATTCTCCGCGTGAGGGTACTCCAGCTGCCAAAATGAAAGATAATGTACCGATGCGCGTGAAAAAAGAACGTCTGCAGCGCCTGAACGCATTGGTAAATGAAATTTCTGCTAAAAAAATGAAGGAATACGAAGGCAAGGTTGTCGAAGTATTAGTTGAAGGTGAAAGCAAAAATAATCCTGATATTCTTGCAGGCTATACTGAAAAAAGCAAGCTTGTCAATTTCAAAGGGCCGAAGGAAGCCATCGGCAATATCGTCCGCGTGAAAATCCAGCAAGCGAAAACATGGTCGCTTGACGGAGAAATGGTAGGAGAAGCAATCGAGGTGAAATAAGATGACGCTCTACTCAAAAAAAGACATTGTGCAGCAGGCTCGAAACCTTGCAAAAATGATCTCTGAAACAGAAGAGGTTGATTTTTTCAAACGGGCTGAAGCGCAAATCAATGAAAATGACAAAGTGTCTACAATTGTTAATCAGATTAAAGCCCTGCAAAAGCAGGCTGTCAATCTGAAGCATTATGAAAAGCATGAAGCACTCAAACAAGTAGAAGCAAAAATTGACGCGCTGCAAGAAGAGCTTGAAGAGATTCCTGTCATCCAGGAATTCAGAGACTCGCAGATGGTAGTAAATGACCTTCTGCAGCTCGTTGCGCACACCATTTCCAATCAAGTCACAAATGAAATTATCACGTCAACCGGAGGAGACCTCCTGAAAGGGGAAACCGGTTCGAAGGTGAAACATTCAAATAATAGCTGTTCTCTCTAAACACGGTGCCTTTACAGGCCCGTGTTTTTTTAATTCAAATGGATAAAGATGAACTAAATAATCTATGTGCCAAGTGTTCAATGTGTTTTTCTCTGCTCGGCCGCAAGTAAACTTTATCGCACTTAAAAGTAAAGTTTCTAGGCGGGCCTGCATACAATGGAACAGAAACTTTGTATTTTTATATTTTATTTATAAAAATGCACACTAGACAAATGCCCAGCATAAGATAACACGAAGAAGAACAAGGAGGCATGCCGGAATGTCTGAATACAGGGAAATTATTACGAAGGCGGTAGTAGCGAAAGGCAGAAAATTCACCCAATGCACCAATACCATCTCCCCTGAGAAAAAACCGAGCAGCATTTTGGGCGGTTGGATCATTAACCACAAGTATGATGCTGAAAAAATCGGGAAAACGGTAGAAATTGAAGGGTATTATGATATAAACGTATGGTACTCTTACGCGGACAACACAAAAACAGAGGTTGTCACAGAACGGGTGAAATACGTAGATGTCATCAAACTCAGATACAGAGACAACAATTACTTAGATGATGAGCATGAAGTGATTGCAAAAGTTCTTCAGCAGCCTAACTGTCTAGAAGTGACCATTTCACCGAATGGAAATAAAATTGTTGTGCAGGCAGAAAGGGAGTTTTTGGCGGAAGTGGTAGGAGAAACAAAGGTAGTGGTTGAGGTCAATCCTGATTGGGAAGAGGAAGACGAAGAAGATTGGGAAGATGAGCTTGAAGAAGAACTGGAAGACATCAACCCGGAATTTTTAGTAGGAGATCCAGAAGAATAAAAAAGGGACTAGGGGAGACAGTACCCCCAAGTCTCTTTTTTATATTGATATATCATTCTTTTATCACTTTTTGTTTATGTTATAATGAAGGCTGGAAAATAGAAACGTTGATACATAGTGAGGGATTAAACAATGGCCGGTTATACGCCTATGATACAGCAATATTTAAAAATAAAGGCAGAGCACCAGGATGCCTTTTTATTTTTTCGCCTTGGTGATTTTTACGAAATGTTTTTTGAGGACGCCAAAAAAGCGTCACAAGAGCTGGAAATTACGTTAACAAGCAGAGACGGCGGTGCGGCTGAAAAAATACCGATGTGCGGTGTGCCGTATCATTCTGCTTCCGCGTATATCGAGCAGTTGATTAAAAAAGGGTATAAAGTGGCTATCTGTGAACAGACGGAAGATCCGAAAGCCGCAAAGGGCGTTGTGAAACGTGAAGTGGTTCAGCTTATTACACCCGGAACTGTAATGGACGGCAAGGGTATCCATGAATCAGAAAACAACTTTATCGCATCTGTTTCCGCTTGCTCGAACGGATACGGGCTGGCGCTGTCTGATTTAACAACGGGAGAAAATTTGGCTGTCTTGATTGAACGGCTCGAAGATGTCATATCAGAAATTTATTCAGTCGGCGCACGGGAAATCGTCGTTTCAGGCAGCCTGGATGCGGATACGGTCGCACAGCTGAAAGAGCGGTGCGGTGCCACGATCTCGATTGAAGATGGTGAAACAGACGAACACGTCATGATCATTGAGCATTTAGATAATGAAGATGTGACAAAAACATTTTTGCGCTTGTATACGTATCTGAAAAGAACTCAAAAGCGCAGCCTTGATCATCTTCAGCCCGTAAAGGTGTATGAGCTTGAGGAAGCGATGAAAATTGATTTGTACTCAAAGCGAAATCTGGAGCTGACTGAAACGATCCGTTCGAAAAATAAAAAAGGCTCTCTTTTGTGGCTGCTGGATGAAACAAAAACTGCAATGGGAGGCCGGCTGCTTAAACAGTGGATTGACCGGCCGCTTATTAGAGTCAATCAAATCGAAGAACGCCAAGAAATGGTGGAAACATTGATGTCCCATTTCTTTGAACGGGAAGATCTGCGTGAGCGGTTAAAAGAAGTATATGACTTAGAACGACTTGCAGGCCGTGTCGCATTTGGGAATGTCAATGCACGGGATTTAATTCAGCTGAAGGAATCGTTAAAGCAAGTGCCTAGCATCAAACAGCTGGTTGCTTCACTGGCTCATGACAAGGCCAAGGAACGTGCGGAGCGCATTGATCCTTGCGGGGATGTGCTTGAACTGCTGGAAGAAGCGCTGTATGCAAACCCTCCTTTATCGTTAAAAGAAGGGAACCTGATTAAAGACGGATATAATCAAAAGCTTGATGAATACCGTGACGCAAGCAGAAACGGAAAAGACTGGATTGCCCGCCTGGAACAGCAGGAGCGAGAATACACAGGCATTCGCTCTTTAAAGGTCGGTTTCAATAAAGTTTTCGGTTATTATATTGAAGTGACAAGAGCGAATCTGCATTTGCTTGAGGAAGGGCGCTATGAGCGGAAGCAGACGTTAACGAATGCAGAGCGCTACATTACACCTGAATTAAAAGAAAAAGAGGCGCTCATTTTAGAAGCGGAAAATAACATCTGCGAGCTGGAATACGAGCTGTTCACCGAGCTGCGTGAGAAAGTGAAACTGTATATTCCGAGGCTGCAGCAGCTTGCCAAACAGATGAGCGAGCTTGACGCACTGCAGTGCTTTGCGACAATCAGTGAAAATCGTCACTATACGAAACCGAAGTTCTCTAAAGATGAAGTCGAAGTGGTAGAAGGCAGACACCCGGTTGTGGAAAAGGTCATGGACAGCCAGGAATACGTCCCGAACAATTGTATGATGGGCGATAATAGACAAATGCTTCTCATTACCGGTCCAAACATGTCAGGGAAGAGCACGTATATGAGACAAATTGCGCTCATTTCTATTATGGCGCAAATCGGCTGCTTTGTACCCGCGAAGAAAGCGGTGCTTCCGATTTTCGATCAAATTTTCACGCGAATCGGCGCTGCGGATGATTTGATTTCCGGACAAAGTACATTTATGGTGGAAATGCTTGAAGCTAAAAATGCGATTGTAAATGCGACGAAAAACAGCCTGATTCTGTTTGACGAAATCGGGCGGGGAACGTCCACTTATGACGGCATGGCGCTGGCACAGGCCATTATCGAATATGTTCACGATCATATCGGCGCCAAGACGCTGTTCAGCACGCACTATCACGAGCTGACTGTTCTTGAGGACAAGCTGCCGCAGCTGAAAAATGTTCATGTCCGCGCTGAAGAATATAACGGAACGGTTGTCTTTCTTCATCAAATTAAAGAAGGAGCCGCTGACAAAAGCTACGGAATCCATGTAGCCCAGCTTGCTGAGCTGCCGGAAGATCTTATTTCGCGCGCTCAAGATATTTTAAAAGAGCTTGAGCATTCTGGGAACAAACCGGAAGTGCCGGTGCGGAAACCCCAAGTAAAAGAAGAACCGGCACAGCTGTCCTTTTTTGACGAAGCAGAAAAGCCGGCTGAAGCGCCAAAGCTTTCAAAAAAAGAAAAGCAAGTGCTCGATGCTTTTAAATCACTTAATATATTGGATATGACGCCGCTTGAAGCGATGAATGAAATGTATAAGCTGCAAAAGAAATTACATTAAAACGGGGTGATGAATGTGGCAAAAGTCATCCAGCTGTCAGATGAGCTTTCAAATAAAATAGCGGCGGGCGAAGTTGTGGAGCGGCCCGCCTCAGTCGTCAAGGAATTAGTGGAAAATGCGATTGACGCTGACAGCACAGTCATTGAAATCGATATTGAGGAAGCAGGTCTTGCATCCATTCGGGTACTTGATAACGGCGAAGGAATGGAAAATGAGGATTGCAAGCGTGCTTTCCGCCGCCACGCAACGAGTAAAATAAAAGATGAAAATGATTTATTCAGGGTGAGAACGCTTGGTTTTAGGGGAGAAGCACTGCCGAGTATCGCGTCAGTCTCTCATCTGGAGATGACAACCAGCACCGGTGAAGGAGCAGGGACGAAGCTCGTACTCCAAGGAGGAAACATCATTTCCGAATCGCGTTCCTCGAGTAGGAAGGGAACCGAAATTGTCGTTTCCAATCTGTTTTTTAACACACCGGCCCGCTTAAAATATATGAAAACCGTTCATACAGAGCTTGGGAACATTACAGATGTGGTCAACCGTATAGCACTTGCCCATCCGGAGGTATCGATCCGCCTGCGCCATCATGGGAAAAACCTGCTTCAAACGAACGGGAACGGAGATGTGCGCCATGTACTGGCAGCGATTTATGGCACAGCTGTCGCCAAAAAAATGCTTCCGCTGCATGTGAGCTCTTTGGATTTTGAAGTAAAGGGATATATCGCTCTCCCAGAGATCACACGGGCGTCGAGAAACTATATGTCGTCTGTGGTCAATGGCCGTTACATTAAAAATTTCCCGCTCGTCAAAGCGGTTCATGAAGGATATCATACGCTTCTGCCGATCGGACGCCATCCAATTACTTTTATAGAAATTACGATGGACCCGATTTTAGTTGATGTCAATGTGCATCCATCGAAGCTTGAGGTCCGTCTCAGCAAGGAAACAGAGCTTCATGACTTAATTCGTGACGGAATTAAAAATGTGTTTAAACAGCAGCAGCTGATTCCAAGTGCCCAGCTCCCGAAAAGATCAGCACCTGTCATCAAAAATGAGCAGCAGTTCATAACCTTTGATGAAAAGCCTGCTGAAAGAAAAGTACCGGAAAAAGCGCCTGCACCATCTTATTCGCCAATGAAGCTCAGCTCAGTCGTGAAAGAGCCGGTTAACCCGGAGGAAGAATGGTCCTCTGCCCAATTTAATGCACCACCTATTGTTAATCAGGAACAAAGCATTGAAGTGCCGGATGTTTCAGAGGATCAGCCTGTGGCACTTGAGCAGGAACACCATCAAGAAGAACAGTCGGAGCCAACGACTGAGCGGGTTCCGATTATGTACCCGATCGGCCAGATGCATGGGACTTATATATTGGCGCAAAACGAAAACGGCCTGTATATTATCGACCAGCATGCCGCCCAAGAACGTATTAAATACGAATATTTCCGTGAAAAGGTGGGGGAGGTTGAGCCTGAGGTGCAGGATATGATCGTGCCGCTGACGTTCCACTACTCCACGAACGAGGCACTGATTATTGAACAGCACAAACAAGAACTCGAAAGCATCGGTGTCTTTTTAGAGTCATTCGGCTCAAACAGCTACATCGTCCGCTGCCACCCGGCCTGGTTTCCAAAGGGGGAAGAAGCTGAGCTGATTGAAGAAATCATTCAGCAGGTGCTCGATTCCAAAAATATTGATATTAAAAAACTGCGCGAGGAGGCAGCGATTATGATGAGCTGCAAGGGCTCCATCAAAGCAAACCGCCACCTCAGAAATGACGAAATCAAAGCACTTCTGGACGACCTCCGAAGCACATCAGACCCATTTACATGCCCGCACGGCCGTCCGATCATCATTCACCATTCCACGTATGAGATGGAAAAGATGTTCAAACGCGTGATGTAGTTGGGTTTGGCGAAGGGTAAATTTAGCATTGAGACATTCTTTGAATGGATCAATGCTTTTTTTGTACTCATTTGGTGTAATACGTTAAGAATCAGTTGAAACGTTCAAAATAGTGACAAGTGTTATACTTTCTAATGAGTTTATGGATATATCTCATACCATAATAAAAATGTATACAAATAATTGAAACAAATGTATATTTTGAGTTAAGGAGGTGGGAATATGACATTCGAACCGAATAGAATCATCCTTTTGGATGAGCTTGAGCATGAGATTGAAGGAATTATTTATGAATGCAGAATCTAAATCAAATCAGCATTGTTTTGCTTCCTGTTTTATGAACAGGGAGTTTTGTTTTTTATTGAGAGCGTTTGGGCTGTCGTCCGATTTTATAAATGAATAATCTTAAAGTAAAAGGAGGGTGTTTAGTGATGGAAATGTATTTTGGGGCGTTCATTCTATTTTTATTGATCTACGACCCGATATATGGATACATTGATTTTCAAAAGTTTAAAAGAAACATTAAGACTGGTGAAAATGGAAATGAGAGAGTGAAGTATTATGTTCGTATAATGATCGGATTATGGGTTCCAGCTTTGTTTATTTTAGCTTTAGTGGCTTTTACCCCCGATCTCTCATTCAAACAAATGGGATTCACTATGCCGACAATACATACAGCTCCTCTCGGTCCTCTTGCATCCTATCTTTTGCTGGGATTAGGTGTTTTATATGTAATCCTTGTGATGTATTGTATTATTGGTTTTAAGTTTAGCCCGAAGATCAGGGAAGGTATAATAAATAAAAAAGCGGAAGAGTTAAAGACCTCGGCTGCCGCGCCCATCCTGCCTGTTTCATTGAATGAGAAAAAGGTTTGGAATTATGTATCCTTAACAGCCGGTGTAACGGAGGAAATCATTTATGGGGGTTTTTAATATTTGTTCTTGTGTTTTTGTTCCCGCAAGTTTCAATCTGGGTCATCATCCTGCTTGCATCACTCCTTTTTGGAGTAGCTCATACATATCAGGGGCTGTGGCAGGGAGTGATCAGAACTTCACTGGTTGGGGCTTTGTTTTCTGCTTTATATATCATCATTGATTCTATTATTCCACTCATCTTTTTACATTTTTCTTGTGGATTATTTAGCAAAATTAGACGATGAGACTGATATAAAAGCAAAAACCGCTTGAATCATCATAGGCGGTTTTAAGCCGCTTTCCCATTTGGCCGGTCATCAAAGGCAAGTTCAATGAAAGCCATCAACACTGATATCAAAACAAGAAAGACATCTGGAATATATATAGACTGTATAAAGTAATCTGCAAAACAGATCGTTATGAAATTGCTCACAAAGTACAGTATAAAAGCAAAAAGTGCAGTCTTTTTCAATGAGAGTGATCTTGCCAAAATGATAGAGACAACCTTTGTGAGTGGGTCTATGATCAAGCCGACAGCAAAACAGACTAAAATAAATAAAACTAATGTTTGATTTGAATCATATGTGAGGCCCAGTATGAAGAATAATCCTTTTAACCCAAAGAAATAGCCGCCGAAGATCACTACAAGTGCAATGGCAACGATGAAAGTGATCGATACAATTCCGATTAATCTTGATCTCAGGCTACAATCTTTAGAGTGCTCGTTCTGTTCTTTTTGGCTCATGTATGACACTCCCTTCACCTGCTTACTCATACCCTTGAAGGAGCCCAAAAGATCTATAAGTCTGTTTTCTAATGAAAATAGTATAACATATTTTTACAAAACCGAAAAAGGTCCTTTCCGCTGGGGAAGGACCTTTTTCATCGTGTTAACTCCTGAGATTCGCCGAAGCTTTCTCTTTTTTTGGCCAAATAAAATAGCTGGCTGTAATGAGAAAATCAATGCCTACGATGACAGTCCACAGTTTCAGAATGCCGCTTAATGCCTCGGTTCTGGCAGAATCATTGATGAAATAGACCATCCCTGCTAATAATCCCGCACCAATAAGGTATGCCAGCACATGTTTGATCCAGCCTTTCGCATAGTGCTTGGCATGATCCATTCCAAAACGTTTCATCGGTTTGGCGCCTTTTTTTGTCACATAATATTGAAATGTTTCATCTGCCCATTGAATCATTTGTTTCCCATAGGCGATCGATACCCCGATGTAAACAGCAGCAATCCCGTGGGCAGCAGTCGCTGAGGCACCGCGGTAAAGGTCCACACCAGTTGCCGATAATAAGATCAAATCAATAATTGGAGTTAAGGCAAGGAATAGCAGTCCTAATGTATGCTGTTTGAATAGGTAGCGTACAGATAGCCCTAAAACAATCACAACCCAAAACGCAATTTCACAGAAGACAATCATCCATGCAATACCGTTCAATCCATCTCCCTCTTTTCAATACAGCTGTATTACGTAAATAATATGTTACCACCTTTGTTTTTGCAACACAAATGTATTATAAAAATTGCTCTCTTATTTTTTTCTTGTTACAATAAAGCTATGCCAAAACAAATTGACCATGAGAAAAGAAGAAAAGAAATTGCAGAAGCAACGTGGCGGGTAATTTTAGAACGGGGGATGGAGGGAGCCTCAGCCAGAAACATTGCGAAGGAAGCAGGATTGTCATTAGGTGCGCTGCGCCATTATTTTTCTACTCAGGATGACTTGCTTGTTTTTGCAATGAAACTCGTTCAAGAAAAGGTGATGGCCCGAATTAAGGACATTACGATGAGGGATATGCCCCCTAAGGAAAAAGTGTTACATATTTTGCTTGACATTGTCCCAACGAATGAAGAAACGGTTAGAGAGATGGAGGTGTGGTTTGCTTTTACGGTTTACGCCAGACATAAACAGGATATGTTTGATGCAAATCATGACGGGATTTACAGCGGTATGCGGAATCTGATTGCCTATTTAGATGAATTCAATTTACTGAGGCAGGATGCTGATAAAGATATTGAAGCTGAGAGACTTTACGCGCTTATTGATGGCTTGGCTTTGCATGCGATGCTTGACCCTGTGAGAGTGAATAAAGACAGAATCAAACGTGTCATTATGCAGCATGTAGAATCAATTTGTGTAAATGGGAACATATGAGACAAAGGGGAGGGAATATTAATAAAGCTGTAAAAAGAAAAGGGTCAAATCACTAAGTATAGAATGTATAAACTATGTACTCCTACGTGATATGCTTTTTGAAAGAGACCATGTAAAGCAGCGCCTTTGAATGAAAGCTCAAAGGCGCTAAGCTGTATGATTTAATTGACTGTCAGCTGTGCTGGACATCAAATGTATAGACTGCACGATCTGTTATAACCTTCAATCCTTCGTTTTCTTGGTGAATATGCATATCGCCTAATAAAGGAATCTCATAGGCATTTTGCGGAAGCGGTACGTTGCCGTCCTCAGTGAATGTTGTTCCTTCGCCTTCTAAAACGAGTTCTTCTTTTGCAACATAGTCATCAGGATGATTCGTGCTGCGTATACCCACTTTTTGAAGGTGGAGAACAATCTGATCCAAGTCTGCAATCTCTTCATCATGGGTCAATTCACCTTTTCTAATATCAAGCGTTTGGCCTACTTTTGATTCCAGCCATTGAGAAAGCTGTGTATTCGTGTGTGCCATCAATATTCCTCCTTTTGATCTACACGATACTATTCCCAATTGCTGCATCTTTTACACGGAAAAGAGCCGCCTCACCCTCTATGTATAAAACAATTCGCTGTTCAGAGCCTTGATATAACGTACGGCAGAACGCTGGACCGCTTCGCCGGCATTTTCTTTGACAACTTTTGAAAAAGCATTATAAATCCGGTTAAATTGAAGCGGTTCTACTTTGGCTGCTATTTCTTCAACTTTGGAGGCGGGGAGGGGAATGAGATTTGGATAGCTGTACATAAAGCTGACCCAGTTCCGATCCGCCGTAACTGTAATGATATCCCCGGTCAATAGGCAGCCTTTCCCAGCATTGCCGCTGCTCCAATGAAGAACGGCGCCGCCCTTAAAATGTCCGCCCAGGCGGTAAAGGTCCAGTCCCGGCTTCATGTTAAGAGTTTCTCCTGTCCAGAAATGAATGTAATTGCTGGGCCTTGTCACCCATTCTTTGTCATCCTCGTGAATATAAATCGGAGCCTGAAACGGTTCAGCCCATTCAACCTGAGTAGAGTAATAATGTGGATGAGACAAAGCGATGGCTTGAATACCGCCTAATTCTTTGATGTGGTCAATTGTCTTTTGGTCAAGATATGAAATGCAATCCCACAGCACGTTGAAGCCCTCATGCTGGATCAAATGTGCTGTTTGTCCGATCGCAAACTCTGGTTCCGTTTTGATGCTGTAAAGATGCTCTTCTTCCTTTTTGAGGTTGTTTTGAAGGTTTTTTTTCTCACGCATGTCTTCAAGGGTAGTCCAAGATTGTCCATCCGGAGGAATATACTGCCTTTCATCATCGCAAATCAGACATGAACTCGGCGGATGCACAGTCTGCGCATGTTGTACTCCGCATGTTTTGCAGATATAATAAGGCACTTTTGTCACTTCCTTCATCCATTTTCTATTATTTTAGCCCATTATTATGAAAATTAAAAATATAAAACCGGCAGTTCCACAGAGAGAATTGCCGGCTATATGGTACTGTTTATTGGCCGGGAACTGAATTTTCCGCGTTGACAGCGCCCGCTCCGTAAACATTCGGATCTTCATTTTTCCATTTGTCCGTGCCGTTTTTCAAAAGCTCTTTCACTTCATCAGGTGTAAGGTCCGGGTTTTGCTGAAGGATTAAAGCCGCAATTCCTGCACAGATCGGTGTTGCCATCGACGTTCCAGACATTGTAAAGTACTGAGATCCTACACGGCTTGACTTTTGAAGCTTATCGATATAAGAATTCGGAGAGCGAAGTGAAATAATATTAACACCCGGTGCTAAAATATCGGGCTTTTCTTTTCCGTATACTGTCGGCCCGCGGCTTGAAAATGAAGCGACCGTATCATCATCGCTGTTTGCGGTATTGTTATCGTCAAGGGCACCTACTGTAATTACCTTTTCGCTCACGCCTGGGCTTGCAATAGTTTGTGGATCAGGCCCTGAGTTTCCGGCAGCGACACAGACGACAATCCCTGCGTTCCACGCTTCGTCAACCACTCTGACTAACGGGTCTTCCTGTTCATTATCATATCTAAGCGCATCACCACCGAGCGACATACTGATAATATTAATCGGTTCATTCGGGTTGTCCTCATTGTATTGAATACACCATTCTACACCTTCGATAATATCTGCTAACGTTCCTGAACCTTGCTTGTTCAAAACCTTCACACCGATTAGATTGGCTTCCGGTGCAGGCCCGCGGTATTGGCCGGAAGAGGATGCGCCGCTGCTTGCGACATCACCTGCACAGTGTGTGCCATGGCCGTTATCATCATACGGTTCTGTTTTTTGATTGACCATGTCCGCAAATCCGATAATTCTGCCTTCTAAATCAGGATGCGGGTAAATGCCTGTATCGACAACAGCGACAGTAACACCTTTTCCTGTCAGGGTTTGCCCGTTTCTGACGACTTCCTTCGCATGGCTTGCTTCGGTTGCCGTGTCTAGAAGCGCTTTGACTTCGCGGTTTAAATACACTTTGCGAATATCGCTGCATTCAGAAAGAAGGGAATGTAACGCTGAAGGGGTAATCTCCGCGGTGCAGCAATTGATTTTATTGAAGCGGCTTTTTAGCTTGCTGCGCTTTTCTTTTTGCAGCACCTCTCCAGCCATTTGAAAGCCGGTCTCTTGACAGCCTTCTTCAAATTCAATAATGACTGACATTTTTTTTCTGTTTTTCAATTTGGTTTCAAAAAACTGATGCAAGAAGCAAGGAGTCCATTTGAAGGGTTTGTAAAGCTGCAAGACGCTCTCCCGCAACGGCCAATCTAGCTTATGAGCATTTGCTCTCACCATTTGTACCATAGAGTACCCAAACATGTATTTTCCTCCTATTATAATGTTCTCTGTATACTCTATGAACAGATGGTAGCTTTGGTAAGTTTGTTTGTCCTTTAGAAGAGGTGGACAAGAGTTGGTTTTTATGAATCTTTCGAATCAGATTCAGGAGTCATGGCAATCATTGGGGATTGAAAAGGAACGTTTGTTCGTATTATAATGATGTCATATCAAACTGGCAAGGGGAGAGCAGCTGTATGAATTTCTTCTTACATCGGTCTTTGGAAAGCCAAATACCAATCAGCATTATATATATGAAGAAAGACGGAACGATTAGTAAAAGAACGATTATTGTAAGACAGAAAAAACAAACACTAATCAAAGCATTTTGTTTTTCGAAACAACAGATCAGAACGTTTTTGTTGGATTCGATCCTCTCCTGTGACTTTGTGAGAACAAATACACAAAACCTCTATTTCGAAAATTGATAACAGGCTGTCCGTGTCATAAACCGGGCAGCTGCTAATAAAACCCCTCCTTAAACCTTTATACATGTAATTGCCAAGTGAGGTTATGCCTACTTTTTTTATCTTTCCTCTCAATCTTTTATCACTCATATTTCAAATGAATCGCTATGATCCGTGACAATCAATTGATTTTTTGAAACCGGGAACTTTTTCACTGATGATATACTGTATACAATGGTAAGATAAAACCTATTGGCTAAACCTCATATAATGAACCTCGCCATTCTTATGAAAGGAGTTAAACATGAGAAGATTTATACTAAATGTCATATTAGTCTTAGCCATTGTCTTATTCCTGAGATATGTTAATTACTCATTAGAACCTGAACCATCTAATCAGCCAGATACATATTCAAATTTCAGCAGCTTGGCAGAAAATGAGAGCCCAGCCGATTATGATATTTCTTATAGTGAAAAAAAAGGAAGCAAATTGTTAATTATGTCTCCACACGGAGGAAGAATTGAAGGTGGAGTAAGCGAGCTTGTGCGGTATTTCAATAATGAATTCTCTACATACCTGTTTGAAGGGTTGAAGTCACACGATAACCAAATGCTTCACATTACAAGCACTAACTTTGATGAGCCATTGGCCGAAAAGAAAATCAAGGAGCACCAATATGTTGTGGCTTTTCACGGATATAAGGGGGAAGATAAGAATACACTTGTTGGAGGGACAGATCGAAAGCGGGCGAAAATGATCGTAAGAGCCCTTGAGAGAAGAGGGTTTTCCGCTGAGCTAGCGTCGTCTAAAAGCGGTCTTGCAGGGTTGAGTGCCGAAAACATTAACAACCAAGGGGAAACGGGGCTGAGTATCCAGCTGGAGATCAGCCGCGAGCAAAGAGAAGCATTTTTCGATGACTTTTATTATAAAAATAGGAAATATACAAAGAACAGTGAATTTTATTCTTATGTACGTGCGATCAAAAGTGTCCTTGAAAAAGAGTATTCGTAACAAGCAGTTCAGAAGACAAAATAAGAGAAGATCAGTAGACTGAAATAGGATTATAAAAGGAGGCAAAACATACGATGGCAGATCATCATTTTTATTTAAAAGCGAACTGGCCGGGTAACCGCAATGACGTTGGTACGATCGAAAGTGAGAACTTAATCACATCTATTTCCATTCCTAAAGAAATGGATGGGCCGGGAGAGGGGACCAACCCAGATGAAATGCTTCTCGGCGCGGCAGCTACCTGTTACATTATTACACTTGCTGCGATGATGGAAAGAAGCGGGATAGATAAGGAAGACTTGCAAATGGAGTCAGAAGGTATTGTTGACGTCACAAAAGGAGTTTTTACATACAAAAAGATTATTCACCGTCCCTCCGTCGTGCTCAAACATGATGCCTCACAAGAAGATGTCGCATTGGCGCACAGGCTTTGTGAAAAGGCGGAGTCGTCATGCATGATTTCACGCGCAATTCAAGGTAATGTTGAGCTGCAGCTTGAAGCCTCTGTAAAACGGGCTGGAGAATAAGAAACAGACGGTCATTCACAGACCGTCTGTTTTTTTTCTTTAGCAGGGGCTTTCGACCGATTTAATACGACGACGCCTGCAATGACAAGCGTGAGCCCGAACACGCCCTTTAAACTGATGGTTTCGCCAAAAAGCATAAATCCGACAATGGCTGTAAGCGCCGTTCCAACGCCAGACCATGTCGCATACGCGCTTGATAAGTCAATTGTTTTTAAAGAAAAGCTTAGAAAGGTAAAAGCAGAAAGAAATCCGGCAATGACTCCAACAACGGGCCAGGCCTGTGTAAATCCTTCTGAAAGCTTTAGCATTGTGCTCCCGAAAACCTCAAATACAATGGCAAGAGCCAAATAAAGCAATCCTTTCATCATTATCACTCCTTTACTGCCAGTTAAGTAACACGACCCCTGATAGTAATAAAAGAATCCCGATAAGCTCTTTGACATTCAATTCTTCCTTAAACCATTTCACTCCGATCACTGCCGTCAGCACCGTGCCTACACCACTCCACGTCGCATACGAGAGGCTGAGGGGGATATGGTTTAAGGTGAGCGACAGCATATAAAAGGCGAGGGAATAGCCAATCACGACTAAAGCGCTTGGCTTCCATTTATTGAAACCGTCAGATACTTTCAGCATGGCCGCTCCAATCGATTCCGAGCAAATGGCAATCGTGAGGAATATATATCCTACCAACATGTTACATTCTCCTCACTTCAACTACATTTTTAGATTTGAAAAGATCTATAGAGAAAAATATTAGTGTATACTTATGTATGAGTCAAGAGATTCATTTTCAATCACCTAAAAAGACCCCTTTTGAAGAGGCCTTTTGTGTTTAATAATAGTAAGGAAATGGAGCGTACGGATAATAGGGATATCCGCCATAAAAATAAGGATTAAATAAAGCGCTTCCTACCAGCCCGCCAACTAGGCCGCCGAAAAAAGGTCCCCCGTAAAAACCGAATGGCCGGCCAAATCCGAATCCAGGTCTTCCAAACCCGTAGCCGAATCCAGGCCTCCCAAATCCGAAGGGTCTTCCAAATATTCTTGTATCTTCAGCAGTAAAATTGCTTACCTCGTTCATCTTTTCTTTCCTCCTGAAATAAAGTGTAGATGATGCAGTGTATTCAGCCTACCCAGATTTGATTGGGCGTTTGATGAAAAGGAAGGGGTGTGATCACTTTGGGCCTGTATCCGTCTGACTGGTCAAAAGCGCCGCCTCACGCACACGCTTATCATGTCAAAACGACGAGAGAACAGGGGCATTATCATCTCATTGAAGGATTTACTCAGCCGGCTAATGGATCGAATACCGATCAGCATACCCATTACTTTACAGGGATCACTTCTTTTGAAAACGGCCATTTTCACCGATATTACGGAATCTCAGGGCCTGCAATTCCCTTAGCAGACGGCACACATTATCACGAAATCGAAGAAACGACATATCTGGCCTATAATGATCCGATTGACATCCGGTACGGAGGCGTTGTGTATGATCCGAAAGATGACGGAAAAAAAACGCATCGGCATGCCCTGAAAGGAAAGACGAGAGAAATCGTCGGCAATGAGCCCCTCGGGTGGTAGAAAGATGTTTACCGGTTCAAAAAAAGGGCAAAATGGATAGGTGGTTGTACATGATGAATGCTATAATGGGGGGAGATTTATAAAAGAGAGTGATACACATTGAATAATACGAAGCAGCCCGTTGTCATATTAGTCGGACCGACGGCAGTGGGGAAAACAAATTTAAGTATTCAGCTGGCTAAATCTTTGAACGCGGAAATTATCAGCGGGGATTCGATGCAGGTTTATAAAGGAATGGATATTGGAACAGCTAAAATCACTGAACAGGAGATGGAAGGGGTACCCCATCATCTCATTGACATTTTAGACCCCCAAGATTCCTTCTCCACCGCCGATTATCAAAGCTTAGTGAGAAACAAAATCAGCGAGATTGCAAAAAGAGGAAAGCTTCCGATGATTGTCGGCGGTACAGGGCTTTATATACAATCTGTGCTTTACGATTATACATTTACGGAAGAGGCGAACGATCCTGCGTTTCGACAGAGCCTGCAAGTAGCCGCCGAGCGGCAAGGCGCTGATTTTCTTCATGCCAAACTTGCTGCGGCAGATCCAGAGGCAGCAGCTGCGATTCATCCCAATAATACGAGAAGAGTCATTCGTGCGCTGGAAATTTTACATACGTCCGGAAAAACGATGTCTCAGCATTTGAAGGAACAAAAACGAGAACTTCTGTACAATGCAGTGTTAATCGGACTGACAATGGATAGAGACACGCTTTACACAAGAATTAATCAGCGGGTCGATATGATGATGGAGGCAGGTCTTCTTCCGGAAGTGAAACGACTCTACGACAGGAATGTGAGAGACTGTCAATCGATACAGGCAATAGGCTATAAGGAGCTATATGCATATTTTGACGGTTTTGTGACACTTTCTGATGCCGTCGATCAGCTAAAGCAGAATTCAAGGCGGTACGCGAAACGCCAGCTGACGTGGTTTCGCAACAAAATGCAGGTTACCTGGTTCGATATGACACCGCCCGTTGATATGGAGCTGAAAAAAAAGGAAATTTTCAAACATATAGCAGGAAAACTCGAACTTTAATCGAAACTGTATGATATAGAGAATCAAGGAGGACGAAACATGAAACCGATTAATATTCAGGATCAGTTTTTGAATCAAATCCGGAAAGAAAATACGTATGTCACTGTTTTTTTGCTGAATGGCTTTCAGTTGCGCGGCCAGGTGAAAGGCTTTGATAACTTTACCGTATTGCTGGAATCGGAAGGTAAGCAGCAGCTTATCTATAAACATGCGATCTCAACATTTGCACCGCAAAAAAACGTCCAGCTTGAACTCGAATAGATCATAAAATACCATGTCAAGACATGGGGAGGCTGTCGGGGGAATCCCGTCAGCCATTTTTTTTGATCCACTTTCGTTTCAAGCTTTTTGGTAAGCGGACCATGCAAGGCACGGTCTTTTTTTATGAAATCAACATATGCAAGACGAACTCGAATATCATGTGAAAAATCGTAACTGGGAGTGGCGCGGCCTTGTTTGAAAGTGAAGCAGAACTGAGACGAATCAGGATTGCACTTGTGTGGATAGCTGTTTTTTTACTGTTCGGGGCGTGCGGGAATCAAGATACCATCATCGAAACAGACAGCGGCGATTCAGACTATGAAACGCCTCGGCCAACCTCGTTCCCGCTTGAACATAATCATTTTGGTGTTGTGGAGAACGGCTATATCAAAATTTATGAGTATAATGAATCGCGAAATGAGGTAAAGCTGAAGAAAGAATACCCGGATGATGGGCTTGAATAAAATTCACAAGCATCCGAATTTACAAAGCGAATGCTACCCGCTAAACTAAATACAGACACAGATCAAACAGAGGGTGAAAAAATGAAGCATAAAGTGATCGTGAATCATTGGGAAGAAATTTGTGAAGATGATTCTTGCTATGAATACGGAACAAGCATCATTGTAAATGGAAAAGAATTAATCAGAGAAGCGTCAATTATCAGCGCTTTGAAGGCGGTTTTAGAAGAGATCGGTGCGGATGTTGAAATAGAAGAAACAGTAGAGAGCGAAAAATGCTGTGATAGCTTAAGAAAAAAAAATCTAGACTACTAAGCAGTTTTTTTTCATGTTATGATATACATCGGCTTAAAAACGACACCATGAGTAGGACGAGAGATGATTCTCGTTCTGCTCTCTTTTTTGGGCCCTTATGAGTCTGCCCAATTGCCTGATTTGATCATAATATGAATTTCCCACAAAAACAAATCTATATATTGTGTTTTTGTTAGAGGATAGTATACTATATATAGTGCTAGTGATGAGAGATTCATATTTTTTGATAGGTCGTGATAAAACGTGGTACAAATCATATTTGATTCGAATACAGGAAATGTTCAGCGGTTTGTGAATAAAATAGGCTTTCAGCAGATACGCAAGGTGGACGAAATTGATCACCTGGACACTCCGTTTGTTTTGGTCACCTACACGACAAACTTCGGTCAGGTACCGGCATCAACACAATCATTTCTCGAAAAATACGCCCATCTTTTATTAGGAGTCGCTGCGAGCGGCAATAAAGTATGGGGCGATAACTTTGCAAAAAGCGCCGATACCATTTCAAGACAATATCAGGTGCCGATCTTGCACAAATTTGAACTCAGCGGCACATCTAAAGACGTTGAATTGTTTACTCAGGAGGTAGAAAGAGTTGTCACAAAATCAAGTGCCAAAATGGATTCAGTTAAATAACGAAATCATGATCCAAAAAGATGGAAAATTTCAGTTTGATAAGGATAAAGAGGCTGTACATAGCTATTTTGTAGATTATATCAATCAAAACACAGTTTTCTTTCACGATTTAAAAGAGAAGCTGGATTATTTGATTGAAAACCAATACTACGAAGAGGAATTCTTAAGCCTTTATTCTTTTGAAGACATTAAAGAAGTGTTTAAGACAGCTTACGCTAAGAAGTTTCGTTTTCCTTCCTTCATGAGTGCGTTTAAATTCTATAATGACTATGCTTTGAAAACGAATGACAAGAAGAAAATCCTCGAGCGTTATGAGGACCGAATCTCAATTGTTGCGCTGTTCTTCGCAAACGGCGACACTGAGAAAGCAAAAGAATATGTGAATCTGATGATTAACCAGGAATATCAGCCAAGCACACCGACATTTTTGAACGCGGGCAGAAAACGCCGCGGAGAACTGGTGAGCTGCTTCTTGCTCGAAGTCAATGATTCATTAAACGATATTTCAAGAGCGATCGATATCTCCATGCAGCTTTCTAAACTAGGCGGCGGGGTTTCTCTTAACCTGTCCAAGCTTCGCGCGAAAGGTGAAGCCATTAAAGATGTTGAAAATGCCACAAAAGGCGTTGTAGGCGTCATGAAGCTTCTTGATAACGCGTTCCGTTATGCTGATCAAATGGGGCAAAGACAAGGATCTGGCGCGGCGTATTTAAACATTTTCCACCGCGATATCAATGATTTTCTCGATACGAAAAAAATTTCTGCCGATGAGGATGTGCGCGTCAAAACACTTTCAATCGGTGTAGTCATTCCGGACAAGTTCGTTGAGCTTGCGCGTGAGGACAAAGCGGCTTATGTATTCTATCCGCATACCATCTATAAAGAGTACGGACAGCACATGGACGAAATGGACATGAATGAAATGTACGATAAGTTCGTCGACAATCCTCGGGTGAAAAAAGAGAAAATCAACCCGCGGAAATTGCTCGAAAAACTGGCGATGCTTCGCTCTGAATCAGGCTATCCATACATCATGTTCCAGGATAATGTCAACAAAGTACATGCGAATAACCATATTTCAAAGGTGAAATTTTCTAACCTTTGCTCTGAGGTACTGCAGGCATCTCAAGTTTCTTCTTACACAGACTACGATGTGGAAGATGAAATCGGTTTGGATATTTCATGCAACCTAGGATCGCTTAACATTCTCAACGTGATGGAGCACAAATCGATTGAAAAGACTGTTAAGCTTGCGACTGATTCTTTAACTCACGTTTCTGAAACGACTGATATCCGTAATGCGCCTGCTGTAAGACGGGCAAACAAAGCGATGAAATCAATCGGTCTCGGCGCTATGAACCTCCACGGATACCTTGCGCAAAACGGGATCGCGTATGAAAGCCCAGAAGCGCGCGACTTTGCGAACACATTCTTTATGATGGTGAACTTCTACTCTATCCAGCGTTCTGCGGAGATCGCAAAAGAGAAGGGCGAGACGTTTGATCAATATGAAGGATCAACCTATGCAACTGGTGAATACTTCGATAAGTACGTTTCAACTGATTTCTCGCCGAAATACGAAAAAATCGCAAATCTGTTTGAAGGTATGCATATCCCGACGACAGAGGACTGGAAACAATTAAAAGCTTTTGTCGCTGAACACGGCATGTATCACAGCTACAGATTATGCATTGCGCCGACAGGCTCTATTTCATACGTTCAGTCAAGCACGGCATCTGTCATGCCGATTATGGAACGGATCGAAGAAAGAACATACGGCAACTCAAAAACGTACTACCCAATGCCTGGTCTTGCATCTAATAACTGGTTCTTCTACAAAGAAGCCTATGATATGGATATGTTCAAAGTTGTAGATATGATCGCGACTATCCAGCAGCACGTTGATCAGGGAATCAGCTTTACATTGTTCCTGAAAGATACAATGACGACTCGTGATTTAAACCGGATTGATTTGTATGCACATCACAGAGGAATTAAAACCATTTACTATGCAAGAACGAAAGATACTGGGCAAGACAGCTGCCTTTCTTGTGTTGTTTGATTAAAGGAGAGTTTATAGTGACAAAAATTTATGACGCAGCAAACTGGTCAAAGCATGAAGACGACTTTACCCAAATGTTCTATAACCAAAATGTGAAACAGTTCTGGCTTCCGGAAGAGATTGCTTTAAACGGCGATCTCCTCACATGGAAGTACCTCGGGAAAAATGAGCAAGACACATATATGAAGGTACTGGCCGGACTGACTCTTCTTGATACAGAACAGGGGAATACAGGAATGCCGATCGTGGCTGAACACGTAGACGGCCACCAGCGGAAAGCCGTGCTGAACTTTATGGCGATGATGGAGAACGCTGTTCACGCAAAATCGTACTCTAATATTTTCATGACCCTGGCACCGACTGAAACCATCAATGAAGTATTCGAGTGGGTTAAACAAAATAAATATTTGCAGAAAAAAGCGCAAATCATCGTCGGACTTTACAAAGCCATTCAAAAAGATGACGAAATTTCATTGTTCAAAGCGATGGTTGCTTCCGTCTATCTGGAAAGCTTCCTCTTCTACAGCGGTTTCTATTATCCGTTATATTTCTACGGACAAGGAAAACTAATGCAAAGCGGGGAAATCATTAACTTGATCCTTCGTGATGAAGCGATTCACGGCGTCTATGTAGGTCTCCTTGCTCAGGAAATCTACAATAAGCAGACAGAAGAGAAAAAAGCAGAGCTTCGCGGATTCGCAATCGACCTTCTGAATGAGTTATATGAAAATGAGCTTGAGTATACAGAAGACTTGTACGATCAAGTTGGACTCTCACACGACGTAAAGAAATTCATCCGCTATAATGCCAATAAAGCGCTGATGAACCTTGGATTTGATCCATATTTTGAAGAGGAAGATATTAATCCGATCGTTTTAAACGGATTAAATACAAAAACAAAATCACATGACTTCTTCTCTATGAAGGGGAACGGCTATAAAAAGGCGACTGTTGAGCCGCTCAAAGACGATGACTTTTATTTTGGAGATGAAAAAGAGCAGATATAATATCTGCTCTTTTCGGCTTGAAGATTCAAATGAGGAGGATGCAGTAATCATGGGAAAAATGGACGAAAAGATTTTAGTCGCCCCGCGCGAGGACGTGTTTAAGAAAGAAAGCTTAACCTTCCAGGGTGTGAACAGTGAAGATAGCAAAGTAGCAGAAATCAAGGCTCAGATCGAAGCGGGCTATCGTGAAATGAGAAGGGGAGACGCAGAAGAAGATCCGCATTTCAAGCAGCCAATTCCTTATGTCGTCATTAAGCGCAAAGATGAAGTTTTCCTTTACGAACGGCTGGCTGGCGGCGGAGAATCACGTCTGCACAATAAGCTTTCTCTCGGCTTTGGAGGCCATATGAACGCGATTGAAGGAGCAGCCTCATTTGCTGAAGTCTTAAAGCTGAACACAGACCGTGAGCTTGACGAAGAACTGCAAATAAACGAAGAAGATAAACAAGCGATTGTCACATTGGGACTCATCAATGATGATGAAAACAGTGTCGGTAAAGTACATATCGGTATTCTATCTGCGCTTCAATTAAAACCAGACTCACAAGTGGAAGTAAAGGAAAAAGAACAAATTGCTGGAAGATGGATGAAAGTCTCTGAATTAAAACAGGACGACATCTATAAACGGCTGGAAACATGGTCACAGTTTGTTGTTGATATTCTTGAATAAAAAAACCCGGTTTCTCGTGATGAGGTGATATTATCCCCTCTAAGTAGACAGTGTAAAAAGCCCACTTTTCAAAAGTGGCTGTTACACTATACTTGGAGGGGATTTTTTTATGACGCGAAAAGGACAACACTTTCA
>NZ_JALAYA010000036.1:4477-4686 GCF_026796395.1 Bacillus sp. T17B1 | reverse complement strand
CCAGGATGCGGTGAACTTAACCTGTGATCCATTTTATCGGAGAGTTTGATCCTGGCTCAGGACGAACGCTGGCGGCGTGCCTAATACATGCAAGTCGAGCGGACAGATGGGAGCTTGCTCCCTGATGTTAGCGGCGGACGGGTGAGTAACACGTGGGTAACCTGCCTGTAAGACTGGGATAACTCCGGGAAACCGGGGCTAATACCGGA
>NZ_JALAYA010000035.1:0-25609 GCF_026796395.1 Bacillus sp. T17B1 | reverse complement strand
TGTTGTCGCAGATAACGATTCTCTGCCTGCAGTTTCTCTAATTCAGAAGAATACTCCGGACCTTTTCCGTAAGTGTATTGCTTTCCAACAGGCTGTTCGAATCGATGTGTATCCCCAGCTTTATGCCATCTAACCCATGTCTGAACCTGTGTCTTATTCTTAATATTCAATTTCTCCATGATCTCTTTCATAGGCACGCCTGCCAATCTCATTTCTACAGCCTTCTGTTTCACTTCAACCGAATAACTCACTCTTGTCCTCATAGAAAAAACACCTCCAAGTCTAATGTCGGATAACAATCATCCTTTTTCAAACTTGAAGGTGTTTTTTATTTGTCTCATCTTATGGGGTCAGTCCCATGCAGCCGCCGCTCTTTTTATGTTCACTTCTATATAAAAGGGGGATTTAGGTTGCGCCCCTGTCTGCACTGGCAGAGGCGCGTTTTTGTTATACGACTGCGACGTTTTCCTTCACAGTAAAGCTTCCTCTTGAGAGCCTGATGTTGATGTCCGATACTTTTGCAATTTGCTCGTCGTGCGTCACCATGATAACGCATTTATTTTCCTTGTGCGCCAGATCTTGAAAAAGCCGCACAATTTCTTTTGATGTATCCTCATCAAGGTTTCCGGTCGGTTCATCGGCTACGATGAGATCCGTGTCACAGCAGAAAGCTCTTGTAATTGATATCCGTTGCTGCTGTCCGCCGCTTAGTGTCAGCACTTTTTGCCGTGCTTGTTTTTCACTGATGCCAACCTTCTGCAGCATATTCAGCGCATACGCTTCTTTGTTCTTTTCTTTAGAACCTGTGATTTCCATGGCAGTTGTGACGTTCTGCAGAGCCGTCATATATGGAAGCAGGTTATACGCCTGAAAGACAATTGATACATATTGGTTTCTGAAATTTGTTAAGCCGATTTTGGAAACCGCTTTTCCATCGTAAAGGATCGTTCCTTCTTTTGGTGCGTCAAGTCCGCCTGCCAAAGACAGAAAAGTGGTTTTCCCTGTCCCTGATGTGCCGACGATTGTATAGAATTTTCCTTTTTGAAAGCTGATGTTGATATCCTGAAACAATGGCTGGCTTTTGTCTTTATACCAGTAGCCGACTTGTTGAAATTCTAATAAGCTCATAGGTTTCGCCTCTCTCTATTCCTGTTTTGTCAATATCGTTTTCGGATGGAGCCGCAGTACTGAGATAGACGGCAGCAATGTGGCAATGATGGCGATTAAGATGCCGATCCCGCCAAGTACAAGCATGTCGTTCATAGAAACCGCAACGTTCAGTGAATCAATAACGTTTACGTTTGATGAGCTGTTTCCAAACATTCGGCCGCCCATGCCGCCACCGCCGCCAGGCATTTGTCCGTTTGCGGTTTGTGTAGAATCAGTTGATGAACTGATCTGCTGGGATAAAAGCTGATTGCCGAGCTGGTTCGCGACTAGATTTCCCGTTACCGATGCAAGGCCGATTGCGATAACAGCCACGATCAGAATCTCCGTTAAGAACTGTCCAATCAATTTCCAGCGTTTTTCACCGATTGCCATTAACACGCCCATCTCATATTTGCGCTCTCTGATTGACATCATGACAATCAGGCCAAGAATGACAGCGCCTGCCACTGATACAAGATACACGACGTTTTTAGAGAAAGAAGCTACATTTTCAATCGGGCCGACCATTTGCTGGTAAAGCTGATCGTTTGTATTCAGTGTGTACGTATCGAAGTTAATTGATGTTTTCTTCGCTGCTTTTACGAAAGCGTCCATATTTTTCGCATCGTCCATATAGTAAACAGCTGAGTCAATTGTATTTTTATAGTCGTCACCTTTCAGCGCTGCTGTTGCTGTATAAGGCGTGTAAAGCTTGTTGTAAGGATTTAAGAAAGAGAAATTTTGGGCTTGGTCGTCGCCTGAAGACGTTGTTTTATAGATACCGACAATCTTCAGCTTCACTGTTGTATCTTCGTCTGTTGCTGATTCAATTGTGATCGAATCTCCAACGCTTAAATCATTTTCTTCCGCTAATGTTTCGTTGATTACTGTTACCTTTTGGCCGACATCAGATTTTGTAATGGCGCGTCCATCAGTGATTTTGGCATCTCCGTCAGAGAAATCATCAACTAACGCAGTGCTGATGACACCTTCAATTGAAAGATCGGCTTGAACCATTTGCGGTCCGCCTTGTCCGCCGCCTTGGCTGTTTTTAGCATTTGAGCTTGAACTGCTGCTGGAATCACTTGAACTAGAGCTTGAGCTTTCAATAGCATCAAAGTTTCCCGCGTTGGCTGAAGCTGATGTGATGTAGTTGTAGCTCTTCACATGATCAAGTGCTGCAAGCTTGTTTGCATCAGACACTTTGATCGGTGTTGATTCAAATCTGCGTTTTTCTCCGCTGTCCTGCTGTTTTTCCATTTGCTTTTGGCGGTCAACTTGAAGCGTTACGCTTCCGCCGAGCTCCTGTCTGGCCAGCTCGCTTGATTTTTGTGCTGCCGACTGGATGGTGAGACCTGACAGAACAAAGACGCATATAACTGTAAACACAAATAATTGCAATAACGTTTTTCCCTTTTTAGCCTTCATATTCCAAAAGGCCCGTTTGATAAAGTTCATTTATGTTCCTCCGTATAGGTATTTTTATTGATAAGGCCGCCTGTGGGGCGGGCCTGCTTGTTGATAAATTAATAGTAGTTCAAAGGTATGAAAAAACTATGAACAATCTATTTCTAGTTGATGAAATAAAAACTAACAATTGTGAAACACAAAACCTTCTGTATAAAATGGTGCTATTATATAAAAAAGCATCAAACCAACCGGAGGATATAATGAAAATATTAATGATAGAAGATAATGTTAGTGTATGTACGATGACGGAGATGTTCTTTTTTAAGGAAGGGTTTGAAGCGGAATTCGTTCATGACGGTTTAGAGGGGTACCAGCGTTTTACGGAGGAAAATTGGGATCTGATCATTTTAGATATTATGTTACCATCCATGGACGGCGTGACCATCTGCAGAAAAATAAGAGAGACAAGCACGGTGCCGATTATCATGCTGACTGCCAAAGATACTGAATCAGATCAGGTCATCGGTTTTGAGATGGGAGCGGACGATTATGTCACAAAGCCATTCAGTCCGCTGACATTGGTTGCCCGCATCAAAGCAGTCATCAGAAGATACCAGGCGACAGGCAAGGCGGTCATTGATGAAGATATGATCGAATCGGAATACTTTACAATTAATAAGAAGACGAGAGAAGTATTTTTAAACGGAGAGCCTATAGAAAACCTCACGCCGAAGGAATTCGATCTGCTTTATTACCTTGTCCAAAATCCGCGGCAGGTGTTCTCCAGAGAACAGCTGCTTGAGCATGTATGGGGCTACCAGTTCTACGGAGATGAACGAACGGTAGATGTTCATATCAAACGGCTGCGGAAAAAGCTTGGCAGCGAAGACAAACCTTTCTTATACACTGTGTGGGGAGTAGGGTATAAATTTGATGAAGATTAAATATTTATATCAGCTGCTTCTGAGCCATATCAGCATTTTGATTTTAGCGTTTGTTATTATTATTTCTCTATTTTCCCAATTTGTGAAAGAGTTTGCCTATCAAAACAAAGTCGAGGAATTGACGTCATATGCGATGCAGATCGCAAACGAATTCCAAGCCGGCCAGGTTGACATGCGCAGACTGTATCCATATCAGGATATTTTAAGCACAAGAAAGACACAGTTTATTATCTTTAATGAAGAGCAGCAGCCTTATTTTCTTCCTGAAGGCTTTCACCATCAACCAAGGGAAAAGCTGAAGAAATCGGAATGGAATAAGCTGAAAAAAGGGCAGACTGTCATGATCAGGGCAGATGGCCGTTTTGATGATGAAGTGTCCCTTGTGGCGCAGCCTATATTTGTTCAGAACGAATTTAAAGGCGCCGTTCTGCTGATTTCTCCGATCAGCGGTGTTGAACAGATGGTCAATCAAGTCAACCTCTATATGTTTTACGCTGTGATCAGCACGCTTGTCATTACCATTCTCGTCAGCTGGCTTCTGTCCAAATTCCATGTCAAACGGATCCAAAAGCTGAGAGAAGCGACGGATAAAGTGGCTTCCGGCGATTATGACATCCACTTAGAAAACAACTACGGGGACGAAATTGGTGTGCTGGCGTCTGACTTTAATATCATGGCGAAAAAATTAAAGCAATCAAGGGATGAAATCGATCGCCTTGAGAAGCGGAGAAGGCAGTTTATCGCAGACGTATCACATGAATTAAAAACACCGCTGACGACGATCAACGGTTTGGTTGAAGGGCTGAATAGCCATACGATTCCTGAGGATAAGAAGGATAAATGCTTCTCGCTAATCAGTGAGGAAACGAAGCGCATGCTGAGGCTCGTAAAAGAAAATCTGGATTATGAAAAAATCAGATCCCAGCAAATTACCTTGAACAAGCTTGATGTTCCGCTGATCGAAGTTTTTGAAATCGTGAAAGAGCACTTGGAACAGCAGGCGAAAGAAAAGCAAAACAAGCTGGTTATTCAGGTAGAGGATAACATCATCGTTCATGCCGACTATGACCGGTTCATTCAGATTCTCGTCAACATTACGAAAAACAGCATCCAATTTACGCAAAACGGTAACATTTGGATGCGCGGAATAGAAGGGTATAAAGAGACGATTATCGAGATTGAAGATACGGGAATCGGCATCTCAAAAGAGGATATTGAGCATATTTGGGAGCGATTCTACAAAGCTGATATTTCAAGAACAAACACGGCATACGGGGAATACGGACTCGGTCTCTCCATCGTTAAGCAGCTCGTTGAGATGCATCAGGGCACAATAGAAATCAAGAGTGAAAAAGGAAAAGGCACAACATTCATCATTCGCCTTCCTTTAAGGACAAAACAGCCATAACATACAGGGCGGCGGCATCTCAGATGCAGCCGCCTTTTTTGCACTCCGCTTCGGTTTATTGCGTGCTCCCGAAACAAAGATTGCGTGTTTTTCGGGTTGGGACAGTCTGTAAACATGATAAAATATGACATAAACAGTTTTTGATGGGAGAGGGTGAAGGAATGAAGAGCGGGGTAATTCCTTCTTCAGCGGTCGGTCAAAAAATTAACGAGTGGTACAAATATATCCGCACATTCAGCGTGCCGGATGCCGAAGTGTTAAAAGCTGAAATCCAGCAGGAACTGAAATACATGCAGCACGATTCCAACTTGCTGCTATATTATTCACTAATGGAATTCCGCCACCAGCTTATGCTTGATTATCTTGAGCCGTTAGAGAAATTACATATCGAGGACCAGCCGAGCCTGTCTGAGTTATCAAGAAACATTGACAGCAACCAGGCAGGTCTCAAAGGGCTGCTTGACTATTATGTGAATTTTTTCCGCGGAATGTATGAGTTTGATAAGCGGGAATTTATTTCTGCCATTACATATTATAAACAAGCGGAGAAAAAGCTTTCCTTTGTCGCAGACCATATTGAACGGGCTGAATTCTATTTTAAAATAGCTGAAGCTTATTATTATATGAAACAAACGTACTTTTCACTGATCAATATCAAAAACGCCTATGAAATTTACGTGGAGCAGGAAACCTATAATGTGAGAATCATTCAGTGCCATTTCGTGTTCGGGGTCAACCTGATGGATGAAAGGAATTTCGAGCAAGCCGCACGCCATTTCAAATTGGCGCTCGATATGGCCGAAGCAGAACAAAAAGCCCAGCTCGTCGGGAGAGCATATTACAACCTTGGATTATGCTATTATAATCAAGACTTTCTTGACCCTGCTATTGACTACTTTGAAAAAGCGGTCTCCACGTTTGAAAGCAGCATGATCATCAATTCGCTGCCGCAAGCATATTTTTTAATCACCCTGATTTATTATAAACGGGGAAAACATGATAAAGCTTCGGCATATCACAAGCGGGGCTATGAATATGCTAAAGAAACAGACGATGTATACTACACAGTAAAATTCGAGTTTTTACAATCCCTATATCAGGACCAGCCCAATGAAGAAGGAATCGAACGATGTTTCCAATACTTAAAAACTAAAAATATGTACGCTGATATAGAGGATTTAGCCCTAGAAGTAGCAAAATACTATTATGAACAGAAAAAGTTTAAACTGTCTGCTTCCTACTTTCTACAAGTTGAAGAGGCAAGAAAACAAATACAAAGGAGTGAAGGTTTGTATGAAATTGAAATCTAAGTTGTTTGTTATTTGTTTAGCCGCAGCCGCAATTTTTACAGTGGCTGGCGTTTCCGCTAATGCGGAAGCACTCGACTTTCATGTGGCGGAAAGAGGAATGACGTAAGAAACAACACCCCTTCTCATTGAGAGAAGGGGTGTTTCTTTTTATACCTTTCGGCGCCCGCAGAGACGCTCAGCAGCTTAGAAGCCGCTAACAAACGCAGTCCCTACGATAATTAAAAGAATAAACAATACAACGATTAAAGCGAAAGAATGGCCGTAACCGACGTAGGAAGAGTATCCTGACATAAGGCAAGGATAATATAAGGTATGCAGAAACGATTGGCTTGGCAGGAATAATAGTGGATAAGAGAAAAAATGAACAATTCAACTATGTTTCAGATCGCATAAAAAATAGCGGACGCTTGCGCCCGCTATTTATGTATATTAAGAGATCAGCACGCCAGCGAAAAATTCTTGGTATAACGCTTGAACAGCTTTTCTTTCTTCAGCTTCTTTCACGCCGAACATCATGCTTACCTCAGAAGATCCCTGGTTGATCATTTCGATATTCACCTTTGCCTCTGATAATGCTTTGGCCGCTCTTGCCGTTGTGCCGACATTGTGGCGCATCGCTTCTCCTACAACCATAATCAGTGCGAGGTGATGCTCGACAATCACTTCGTCGGCGTGCAGATCCTCCTGAATCCGTTTGATGACGCTGCGTTCAGTGGCGTTATCCATTTGACCCTCCCGTAAGATGATGGTCATGTCATCGATCCCCGATGGAACATGTTCATATGTCAAACCGTGCTCCTCCAGAATTTGAAGGGCTCTGCGGCCAAACCCGATTTCTCTGTTCATTAAATACTTGCTGATATAAATGCTGCAAAAGCCGGTATCGCTGGCAATACCGACAACAGGACCGTTTGTGTTATCACGCTTGCTGACAACGCGGGTGCCTTGTGCAGACGGGTTGTTCGTATTTTTGATTTGCACAGGAATACCCGCTCTGAATGCCGGAATGAGCGCTTCATCATGAAACACTGAGAAGCCCGCGTAGGACAGCTCTCGCATCTCTCTGTATGTCAGCTCGCTGATTTCCTTTGGATTCTCAACGTAGGAAGGATTGACAGCGTACACTGCGTCCACATCCGTAAAGTTTTCGTACAAATCAGCATGAAGCCCGTTGGCAAGAATCGAGCCGGTAATATCAGAACCGCTCCGTGAGAATGTTATCACATCGCCAGCCTCGCTGAATCCGAAAAAACCGGGAAAAATGATGAGGCCGTCACGTTCCCGAAGACGATAGAGGTTTTGATAGGATTCAGGAAGTACTTGCGCGTTGCCGGGTTCATTTGTCACAAAGAGGCCGGCATCCTTCGGGTTGATATATTCCGCTTTGACGCCTTTATGGCGGAAATAGGCGGCGATCAGCTTGGCATTGTTATCCTCCCCGCTGGCTTTAACTGTGTCAAGATACTGCTCGGGATTGCTTTTATCCCCTTCTAAAAGCGTAAACAAATCATCGCGGATTTGCTCGGTAATGCTTTGCTCTAGCTGAAGCTCATTTGCGATGAGGGCATACCGTTCTACAACAGCTTCCGCCAGTTCAGGGGCGCTGCCTGATGCCAAATATTGTTCTGCACATGCGATTAAGAGATCAGTCACTTTCGTATCCTCAGCATACCGTTTTCCCGGAGCTGAAACGACTACAGCTTTCCGTGCCGGATCTGAGGTTACGATGTGAAACACCTTTTCAAGCTGGGCGCCTGAAGCGAGTGAGCTGCCTCCGAATTTAACGACCTTCATGTTTACATCTCCTAATGTTTAAAATTTTCACACAAATTTAGTTTTTATTATCTCTCTTTCAGTCCTGTAAATCAAGGGGGATTTTCTTTCCGTGATGAACATTTGTATTTTCCACAAGGAATAATGTCAGGTGAACTGACCATATACATGCGTTCTGATGATAAATATGGTAAACAACCTAACGATTTGGGATGGAAAATGATAAGAATTATTAGTAAAATTAAATAAATGACAGGTTAATATTTTGAAAGAATATTGACTAACACTAGAAAAATGGTAATATGTAAATGATAATGATAATCAATTACCATATGGCCATATTGTTTTGAGTCCTTGCGGAGTAGGAGATACGTTCTTTTTGCTGTAAGGATGTTAGGAGGCAGCATGAAGTTACGTTACTTATTTATTCTACTTATCATATTAGGAGTCACATCTGTATTTATCGGCGTAGAGGATCTGTCGCCGCTTGATCTCTTCGATTTAAGCAAACAAGAGGCGTCAACGCTGTTTGCAAGCCGTTTGCCGCGATTGATCAGCATTGTCATCGCGGGATTAAGCATGAGCATCTGCGGTTTGATTATGCAGCAGATCAGCAGAAACAAATTTGTGTCACCGACGACGGCAGGCACGATGGATTGGGCTCGGCTCGGTATTTTAATTTCCTTGCTGCTGTTCACATCTGCCAGTCCTTTAATCAAAATGCTGGTCGCGTTTGTCTTTGCTCTTGCAGGAAATTTTCTGTTTATGAAAATCCTTGAAAGAATCAAGTTTAACGACACCATCTTTATTCCGCTTGTCGGTTTAATGCTCGGGAATATCGTCAGTTCCATCGCGACATTTATCGCATATAAATATGACTTGATCCAGAATGTGTCATCATGGCTTCAAGGAGACTTCTCTTTAGTCGTAAAAGGAAGATACGAGCTTCTTTATCTGAGTATTCCGCTCGTCATCATTGCCTATGTGTATGCGGATAAATTCACATTGGCCGGTATGGGAGAAAGCTTTTCTGTCAACCTCGGCCTGAAGTACAAGCGGGTTGTGAACATCGGGCTCATTATCGTGTCCCTGATCACGTCTCTTGTCATCTTGATTGTCGGTATGCTTCCATTTCTCGGTTTAATCATCCCGAATATTGTATCGATTTACAGAGGAGACAATTTGAAGAACAGCCTGCCGCACACGGCGCTGTTGGGAGCGGTTTTTGTGCTCTTTTGCGATATACTGGGCAGAATCATTATCTTCCCTTACGAAATCTCGATTGGCCTGATGGTCGGAATCATCGGCAGCGGCATTTTCCTGTTTATGCTGTTAAGGAGAAAAGCGTATGCGTAACCAGATGAAAATTGCGTTGCTCGTTGTTTTAGCCATCGTATGTATTGGCTTGTTTCTGTTTTATGACTTAGGCAATTGGGATTACGCCTTGCCGAGAAGAATCAAAAAGGTCGCTGCCATTGCGTTGACTGGAGGAGCGATTGCGTTTTCGACCATGATCTTTCAAACGATTACGAACAACCGCATCCTGACGCCGGGCATCTTGGGCCTTGATTCTCTCTATATGCTGATTCAGACCGGCATTATCTTTTTGTTCGGTTCTGCAAATATTGTCATCATGAATAAAAACATCAACTTTATCATCTCTGTTCTGCTGATGATACTGTTTTCTCTTGTTCTGTATCAGATCATGTTCAAGGGAGAGGGGAGAAATATCTTTTTCCTTCTGCTCATCGGAATCGTGTTTGGTACGTTATTCGGCAGCTTGTCCTCCTTTATGCAGATGCTGATTGATCCGAATGAGTTTCAAGTTGTACAGGATAAGATGTTTGCCAGCTTTAATAACATCAACACGGATTTGTTATGGCTCGCGTTCATCATCTTCCTGCTGACAGGCGCTTATGTCTGGCGTTTTACAAAGTTTTTCGACGTGCTGTCGCTCGGGCGCGAGCATGCCGTAAATTTGGGCATCGACTACGACAAAGTGGTGAAGCAGATGCTGATCGTGGTTACGATCCTTGTTTCTGTTTCAACAGCGCTAGTCGGGCCGATTATGTTCTTAGGCCTTCTTGTCGTCAACCTGGCGAGAGAATTCCTGAAAACGTATAAGCATTCATACTTAATCGCAGGCTCCGTTTTCATCAGCATCATCGCGCTGGTCGGAGGGCAGTTTGTGGTTGAGAAAGTGTTTACCTTCTCAACGACGCTGAGCGTCATTATTAATTTTGCCGGCGGGATTTATTTTATCTACTTGCTGTTAAAGGAGAATAAATCATGGTAGAGGTCAAAAATGTAAGCAAACAATACGGCGGGAAAGTGGTCCTTGAAGAGACGTCAGTCACGATTCAAAAGGGCAAAATCACCTCGTTTATCGGTCCTAACGGCGCCGGCAAAAGCACGCTGTTGTCTATTATGAGCCGCCTGATCAAAAAAGATTCCGGCGAGATTTTGATAGACGGAGAAGAGATTGGAGCCTGCGACAGCAAAGAGCTTGCCAAAAAAATGAGCATTTTGAAGCAGGCGAACCAAATTAATATCAGACTCACCATCAAAGACCTCGTCAGCTTTGGCAGATTTCCGTATTCACAGGGCCGGCTGACAGAGGAAGACTGGGTTCATATCAACCAGGCGCTGGGCTATATGAAGCTGGAAGACATTCAGGACAAATACTTGGATCAGCTGAGCGGCGGACAGTGCCAAAGGGCGTTTGTCGCAATGGTCATTGCCCAGGACACAGATTATATCTTTCTGGATGAGCCACTGAACAATCTGGATATGAAACATTCGGTTGAAATTATGAAACTGCTGAAACGGCTGGTAGAGGAGCTTGGAAAAACGATCGTGATTGTCATACACGATATCAATTTTGCTTCTGTCTACTCGGACCATATTGTAGCTTTGAAAAACGGCCGAATCGTAAAAGAGGGGCCGCCTGAAGAAATGATAGAAACCTCTGTGCTTGAGGAAATCTATGATATGACCATCCCGATTCAGACGATTGATAATCAAAGAATAGGTGTTTATTTTTCTTAATATAAAGAAGAGGTGAAGAGCATGAAAAAGTTTGCATTATTATTCATCGCTTTGGTAACGGCAGTTGTCATTTCTGCATGCGGAAACCAGAGCACAAGCAGCAAAGGTTCTGATTCAAAGAATGAACAAATCACAGTGAAACACCAGCTGGACAAAAACGGCACAAAAGTACCAAAGAACCCTAAAAAAGTAGTTGTATTTGATTTTGGAAGCTTAGATACGTTAGATAAACTCGGTCTTGATGGTAAGGTAGCAGGCTTGCCGAAACAAGCCCTTCCTAAATATCTGTCCAAATTTAATGATGATAAATATGCCGATGTCGGAAGCTTAAAAGAGCCAGACTTTGAAAAAGTAGCAGACTTGAATCCTGACCTCATTATTATTTCAGGAAGACAATCTGAGTCATACAAAGAATTCTCTGATATCGCACCGACCATTTACCTTGGCGTAGACACGGCGAAATATATGGAATCATTTAAATCAGACGCAGAAACCATCGGTAAGATCTTTGATAAAGAAGACAAAGTGAAAGATGAACTTGCAACAATTGATCATTCAATTGCGGATCTTAAGAAAAAAGCTGAAAAGCTTAACAATAACGGCCTTGTTATTATGGCGAACGACGGAAAAATCAGCGCGTTCGGTTCTAAATCAAGATACGGCCTGATCCATGACGTATTCGGCGTAACACCGGCTGATAAAAACATCAAAGGGTCTACCCACGGACAAAGTGTTTCTTACGAGTACATTTCAAAAACAAACCCAGATTACCTGTTTGTCATTGACCGCGGTACAGCGATCGGTGAAACATCCTCTACTAAACAGGTGGTTGAAAATGATTATGTGAAAAACGTAAACGCAGTGAAAAATGATCACGTCGTCTACCTTGATTCTGCTACTTGGTACTTATCAGGCGGCGGACTAGAGTCTATGACGCAAATGATTAAAGAAGTGAAAGACGGTTTAGAGAAGTAAAACCAAAAAGAGCCTCCGCTTAAAAAGCGGGGCTCTTTTTTTATGGATCAGCGTGCCGGCTGCTGTTCGGCAGGACGCTGAGGTTTCTTTAATGTAAAGGAGAGGAGGAAGCCGGCAAGTGCAATGCAGGCTGCCACGATAAATGCGGCGTTCATGCCGTGCAGAGCGGCATGCTTCACATTTGTTGTGCCTGCGTGAGCCGCCTGGTTGCTCATGACGGATACCAACAGTGCGGTTCCGATTGAGCCGCCGACTTGGCGAATCGTATTGTTCATCGCTGTTCCGTGCGGGATCAGGTGGCGCGGCAGCGCGTTGATTCCGGCTGTTGTCACCGGCATCATGATCATAGCGGTACCTAAGAGACGAACCGTGTATAAAACGACTATCCAAGCGAGTGATGTATGGTCAGTCAGCTGCATAAACGGCAGTGATGTCAGGAAGATGATACAGAAACCTGCAATCGCCAGGCCTCTTCCGCCGACACGGTCAAAAATTCTTCCGATAATCGGTGACATAAAGCCCATCACAATGGCTCCCGGAAGAAGCATAAGCCCTGTATCAAAAGCTGTCACGTCTCTGACGTTTTGTGTATAAAGCGGCAGGATGGTTTCCGTACCAATCAATAAGGCAAAGACAAGTGTTCCCAGCAGGGTTGTTAAGCTGAAGATACCAAATGAAAATACGCGGAATTCCAGCATCGGTTTTTCAAGCTTCATTTGTCTTGTGATGAACAGAAGCAATGCGATGACACCCACTAGCAATGAAATCAAGACGGTTGAACTGGTCCAGCCGTAAGAGCCGACGCTTGAGAAGCCGTACAGAAGGCCGCCGAATCCAAATGTCGAAAGGATCACTGATAAAATATCAATCTTAGTTTTTCTTAAAGTCGTCACGTTCTTCATCAGGATGCTGGCAAGAATTAAATCAATCACAGCAAACGGTAGAATGATATAAAACAATGATCTCCAAGAGAAAGCTTCGACTGCCCATCCGGAAAGAGTCGGCCCGATCGCAGGCGCGAACGAGATGACCAATCCGACCATACCCATAGCTTGGCCGCGTTTTTCAATCGGAAAGATCGTCAGGAATACGGTCTGCATGAGCGGCATCATAATGCCGGCTCCAGCCGCTTGAATGATACGGGCTGTCAGCAGAACAGGGAAGTTCGGTGCAAACGCCCCGACGATTGTTCCGGCAGTGAAAATGCTCATAGCTGTGATAAGCAGCGTCCTGCTGGTGAATTTCTCAATTAAAAATGCGGTAATCGGAATTAAAATCCCGTTGGTTAACATAAATGAAGTTGTCAGCCATTGCGCTTGGTTGGCATCTACATTGAAATCCCTCATAATATGGGGAAGTGCGGTAATCAATAGCGTCTGATTCAAAATCGCGACAAACGCTCCGGCTAATAAAATGCCGACAATGACAGAACGGTTAAAAGGTTTTGGTTCAATAATTTTGTCCAATACATATCCCTTCTTTTCTTTAAGTAATTAACAGTGTTTTTAACATCGAAACGGGCTGTGTTAAAACACTGGTTTGTTCCAGATAGCCAATCAGTGATATGAGCAAAAAAGCGCGGGGTTCTTCCTTCTTCGCTTCTTCCTCCAGCATGGCGGCTGCGGATGCCAGTTCATCTACGTCATAGTCCGCGGCGGGCAGGGAAGAGATGCCTTTATGTAATTCCTTCAAGCTTTCCGACAATAGAGCTGATTTATCCTTTGGCTGATAGGAGGATGCTGAATGAATGTAAAGCTCGATGGCTTCGGACGGAAGGAGGGACTGCCGGGTTTCCTTGTTTTTAATAATCTGATTGAGGGTGCTGATGATAAACTTTGCGATCGGGTCAAGTTCAAGCGGTTTTTCCTCTATTTTGATCAGCATTAAAAATTCACGCATCATGCCGTGTAGAATGATGACCAGATCCCACACATACGGAAGAATGGTTTCTCCATAGGCCTGGATCAGAGAATCACGGTGCCAGCAGATAATCGTTGATCTGGTCTGATGAATATGCTGTTTAACCCGGTTATTATGCAGCTTGGGGTTTCCATAGGTCAGCATATTGAAAAACTGCTGGTTCTGCCTGAATCCTTCCAGCTCCATTTTGACCTTTTGCGTCAAACGCTCCTCCGGTGTCAGCGCGGTATTCTCCTGAAGTCTTGAGGCCGCGGCCACCATTTGTTTCTGGTTAAATGACAGCAGCTCCAAAAGCAGATCTTCCTTAGATTGAAACAGCTTATATATCGAAGCTTTTGACATCTTACATTCCTCTGCGATCGCCTGCATGGAAACCGATGTAAAATCCTTTTCCGAAAAAAGCTTTCGCGCAGCTAACAAGATATCTGTTTTTTTATCAAGCATCTCTTGTCTTCCTTCTTTCTTGAACATTAGAAAACCCATTGGTTCACAGAAAACCAATGAGTAACAATGAAAAAATTTTACCAAATAAACTAAATAGAAGTCAATGGATTTTAACCGGACAATCGAAAGGCCTGCCGGAAAATCCGACAGGCCGGGTGAGGCTTATTTTTCAACTTTAAATCCTTGTTTCTCAAGCATTTCACGGATATGCGGATAGTACAGGCGCTCATAATAGGAAGCGATGCCCTGTGACCAATTTCTTGTTTCTTTACCGTTTGTCCGCTTAGTCATATATTCAGACATCTGCTCATCATATGCCTGGATGTGAGACGTCAGCTCATCTTGATTCAAATATGTTTCCTGATGATTGACTGCTTCCTGCGGAAGGCGCGGTTTTTTCGCTGAACGGTCAGCAGGATGGCCGATGACAAGGCCGGATACAGGGAACACGTATTTTGGAAGCTCAAGCAATTCGATCAGCTCTTGAGGGTTTCCGCGAACCGCGCCAATCGGAACCGTGCCAAGTCCGAGTGATTCAGCCGCAGCTGTCGCTGTTCCGAGGGCAATACCAGCGTCTACAGCACCGACAAGAACAGACTCTAAGCCATTTGTGATCTCCATTTTGAAATCATTCAGATCTTCAAGCGCAATTTTGGCCCGGTTGAAGTCTGCGCAGAACAGCAAGAAAACAGGAGCCTGGTCAATCCAAGGCTGTCCGCCTGCCAGCTCGGAGATTTTCTTTTTGCGCTCTTTATCCTGCACTGTGATCACAGTCACTTGCTGCCCGTTGATAGAAGTTGGTGCAGATTGCACCGCTTGAATGATTTGGTCCAATTGTTCCTGAGCTACAGGTTCATCTGTATAGCTGCGAATCGAGCGGTGGTCTGTTAATGATTTGATGACTTCGTTCATATGGGACATCCTTTCCTTACTCGCTAAGCTCTGTGCGGACAACATCGAGAGGAGCGCTCAGCAGTTCTTTTCCTTTTGCTACAAATCCTTGGAAATGTGCAGTTTCATTGTGGAATTTCATCGCCGCTTCATCTTTCCATTGTTCGAGCATCACAAATGTATTTTCTTCGCCTACTTTTTCAAATAGGTCGTATTGCGCGTTGCCTTCCTCAGCTCTTGAATGCTGAACAAGCGATTGCGCCTCGTTCAAAAATTCCTCGCGTTTTTCTGGTTTTACTTTGATATAAGCTTGTAATACGATCATGTCAATCTCCTCCGTTGTTATGGTGAATTTATTGTTCGAATTTAATCGAACTAACTGTAACATGTAATTAAAATGAGGTAAAGGAAAAACCCTTAAATAGTAAAATTGTCATTCTAATTGTTGTGTGATACATTTGTGTCATGAACATTCCAAACCATCCAGAAACAGAAACGTTGCAGCTGACAAAGGTTCTTCACGCACTGAGTGATCCGCTTCGTTTAGAGCTCGTAAAGCAATTGGCTGAAGCGAAAGAAAAAACGTGCAGCACCTGTGCGGATGTACAGGTTGCCAAATCAACTTTGTCACATCATTTTAAAGTATTGAGAGAATCAGGCATCGCTCAAGTTCGGATAGAAGGAAAGCGCCGGTATTATTCGCTTCGCACTGAAGACCTCGAAATGGCATTTCCGGGCCTGCTTGAAGCTGTGCTGAATGTGGACCAGGACCGCTGGTGAATTAATCCCCTGTACCGGGGATTTTTTTATGTCCGTAAACAGCACAGGAAAGCCTCGCGACACCCTCCTGAATGTCTTCTTCCTTCAGCCGGGCGAATCCGATAATGAGAGCGGGCCTGCCAGTTTGCCTTCTTTTTTCCTTCAAATTAAACCGGCTCATTCCGAAGATTTCAAGCTGCTGGCCGGCGGCATGTGCCAGGATGTCTTGTTCGGTGCGGCTAGTATCAAATTCGGTAACAAAATGCAGTCCCGCATTTGCCCCCTTTACGGTTATCTTTCCGCTGAACTCTGTTTCTAAAGCGGCGATCAGGCGCTCTCTCTTTTCTTTATAATGCTGCTTCATTTTTTTTATATGCTTCTGATATTCTCCGGACTCGATAAACTCCTGCAGGGTGAGCTGTGTAAGAGACGAGCATGTTTGCAAGTCATAGCCCCGTTGTTTGTATGTCCTCAATAGCTCAGGCGGCAACACCATATAGCTGATCCGCAAGGCGGGAAGCAGGGACTTTGAAAAGGTGCCCATATAGATGACATTTTGAAAACGGTCGAGGCTTTGTAACGCTGGAATACTGTCTACATCATATGTAAATTCACTATCATAATCGTCTTCAATAATATAGCGGTGCGGCTTTTCGGCTGCCCAGTTCAACAGCTGAATTCTTCTGGATACAGGCATTATCGTTCCGGCCGGAAATTGATGCGATGGAGTCGTCACCAGCACATCAGGCTGCTGTCTGCTGATTTCAGCAATCGATATGCCTTTTTCATCCAGCATGATGGTCTTTACCTGTTTTCCGGCATTTTTTAAAAGCTGGTACATGCGCCTGTAACCGGGCTCCTCCATCGTATACACCGCCTCCTTAGGCAAAAGCTCAGTCAATAGCTGCATAAGCACCTGTGTGCCGGCCCCTATGACGATTTGTTCTGGCCGGCATTTCACGCCCCTTGTCAGGGAAATGAGCCTCGTAATGGCCGCGCGCACCTCATAGATTCCTTGCGGATGCGACATATCGCCAAGTGTTCGGTATGAGCGTGAGGCCGCTTTTTGCTCGCAGCGAAACCAGCTTTTGATCGGAAATTGGTCTGAATCGGCACTCATGTGTGAGAACGAAATCCAATTGCTCTGATCGATGTGAACCTCCTTCAGGTCATCCGGCAGTGCAAATGGGGGATGCTCCTCGGCAGAAAACATGTCCAGCTTCTCCACGAAAAACCCCTTTCGCTCAATGGCGTACAAATATCCTTCTGCCAGAAGCTGCTGATAGGCTGAATTCACTGAGTTTACGCTGACCTTCAGCTTCTCAGCCAGCTCCCTCTTGGAGGGGACCTTCGAGTGTGGCAGCAGATTTCGGCTGAGAATTTCTTTTTTCAGCCTTTGATAAATTTGCTGATAGATATAATCGGCTTGTTCTGAGCGGTCGAGTGTGATTGGGATGTCCATTTGCAGTGTCTCCTTCTGGTACCATCAAAAAGTTATAATTGGTACTTTTCATCATACCAAAAAGAAGTCAGAATGGTAAGAAAATAGAGACAGGGGGACATACACATGAGGCAAACAACAGCAAGCATCACGGCTGCCCAGTGGCAGCAAAAACGGGAGCAATTCGTGTCCAAAGGTGTGAGCAACGGCAACCGCAGCCTGGCGGTAAAAGGAGTAGGGGCTGAGCTGTACGATTTGGACGGCCGGAGATTTATTGATTTTGCAGGCGCCATCGGCACGTTAAATGTCGGACACTCGCATCCTAAGGTCGTTGAGGCTGTGAAGCGGCAGGCGGAGGAGCTGATTCACCCGGGTTTCAATGTCATGATGTATCCGTCTTATATCGAATTAGCGGAAAAATTGTGCGGCATTGCACCGGGCAGCCATGAGAAAAAAGCAATCTTTCTGAACTCAGGGGCGGAAGCAGTAGAGAATGCTGTGAAAATCGCCAGAAAGTATACTAAGCGCCAAGGGGTTGTCTCGTTTACACGCGGTTTTCACGGGCGCACGAATATGACGATGAGCATGACAAGTAAGGTAAAACCTTATAAATTCGGCTTCGGGCCTTTTGCGTCAGAGGTTTATCAAGCACCATTCCCTTATTATTATCAGAAACCGGCCGGCATGAGTGATGAAAGCTATGATGACATGATCATCCAAGCGTTCAATGATTTCTTCATCGCAACAGTGGCACCGGAAACGGTCGCATGTGTCGTGATGGAGCCTGTACAGGGAGAAGGCGGCTTTATTATTCCTTCGAAACGATTTGTGCAGCATGTCGCTTCTTTTTGCAAAGAGCACGGCATTGTTTTTGTCGCTGATGAAATTCAAACGGGTTTTGCCAGAACAGGCACTTATTTCGCAATTGAACATTTTGATGTTGTTCCTGATCTAATCACGGTTTCTAAATCACTTGCAGCGGGATTGCCGTTAAGCGGTGTGATCGGCCGTGCGGAAATGCTTGATGCAGCAGCGCCAGGGGAGCTGGGCGGCACGTATGCCGGCAGCCCGCTTGGATGCGTGGCGGCTTTGGCTGTCTTGGATATTATTGAAGAAGAAGGGCTCAATGAACGATCTGAAGAAATTGGAAAAACGATTGAAAACAAGGCGTGTGAGTGGAAACAAGAATTCCCGTTCATCGGTGATATCCGCAGAATCGGAGCAATGGCCGCAATCGAAATCGTCAAGGATCCTGAGACACGTGAGCCTGATAAAGCGAAAGCGGCAGCAATCGCGGCGTACGCGAATCAAAACGGATTGCTTTTACTGACTGCGGGAATGAATGGAAACATCATCCGCTTTCTGACGCCGCTCGTCATCTCAGACAGTCTTCTGAATGAAGGGCTTAGCATCTTGGAGGCAGGCCTGCGAGCTTAATCATTGGAAAGAAAACGGCTGGGTCTGCTATCATTTTAGTAATCATGAAAAGAAAGGAATGTTCAATATGCCAGATCAATTAACGGTCTACAACCCGGCTACGGGCGAGGAGATCAAAACGATTCCTCAGCAATCAGCCAAAGAAGTAGAAGAAGCCATTGAACGTTCACATCAAGCGTTTAAAACGTGGTCTAAAACATCAGCGAATGAAAGAGCGTCTCTTTTGAAAAAATGGTATGAGCTGATTGTTGAACATAAAGAAGAACTTGCAGATTTAATTACAAAGGAAAACGGAAAACCGTATCAGGAAGCGGTCGGCGAGGTTCTATACGGGGCAGGCTATATCGAATGGTTCGCAGAGGAAGCGAAGCGTGTGTACGGAAGAACTGTTCCCGCTCCGACAACCGGTAAGCGAATTGTCGTTACACGCCAGCCAGTCGGTCCTGTTGCTGCCATCACGCCTTGGAATTTCCCGAATGCGATGATTACACGCAAAGCGGCACCTGCTCTCGCTGCCGGCTGTACGTTTATCATTAAGCCGGCGCCGGACACACCGCTGTCTGCCTATGAGCTTGCGCGCCTCGCATATGAAGCGGGCATCCCGAAGGATGTTCTCCAGGTTGTCATCGGCGATGGAGAAGAAATTGGAGATGTGTTCACAAGCAGTCCGAAAATCCGCAAAATTACGTTCACAGGATCAACGCCGGTAGGGAAAATCCTCATGAAAAATAGTGCGGACACTGTGAAACATGTTTCCATGGAGCTTGGCGGACATGCCCCGCTAATCGTGGATGAAGATGCAAACATTGACCTTGCTGTTGAACAGGCGATGGTATCTAAATACCGAAACGCAGGCCAAACATGCGTATGTGCTAACCGACTGATCGTCCATGAATCCATCAAAGAAGAATTTGCAGAGAAACTGAGCGAACAAGTGTCTAAGCTGAAAGTCGGAAATGGACTTGAAGAGGGCGTCAATGTCGGCCCGATCATTAACAAAAGAGGCTTCGAAAAAATCGTCAGCCAAATTGATGATGCGGTTGAAAAAGGTGCGAAAGTTCTCGCTGGGGGCACGTATGACCGAAACGATGACAAAGGCTGCTACTTTGTTAACCCGACAGTACTCGCGGATGTCGATACATCAATGAATATCATGCATGAGGAAACATTTGGCCCGGTTGCACCAATCGTCACGTTTTCTGATATTGATGAAGCGATTCAGCTTGCCAACGATACACCGTACGGCCTGGCTGCTTACTTCTTCACAGAAAACTACCGCCGCGGCATCTATATTTCCGAAAATCTTGAGTATGGGATTATCGGCTGGAATGACGGCGGACCGTCAGCGGTTCAAGCGCCATTCGGCGGAATGAAAGAAAGCGGCATCGGCCGTGAAGGCGGTTCGGAAGGTATCGAGCCTTATCTTGAAACAAAATATATGTCCATCGGTTTATAAACAAATCGATATGGTTCTAAAGAGCTGCCGGAAGATCCGGCAGCTCTTTTTGTGTTTTAGGCGAATAAATACATCAATTCCAGACAAAATAACAGCAAATACTTTTTGAAAGAAGGTTCCCCAACAATGGATTTATTTTTGGCTCTTCTCCCGGCTTTGTTTTGGGGGAGCATTGTTCTATTCAATGTGAAATTAGGCGGCGGGCCGTACAGTCAAACACTAGGTACGACAATCGGGGCGTTAATTGTTTCTATCGTTATTTATTTGTTTGTCCAACCCGCCCTGTCCATGCGCATTTTTATCGTTGGAATAGTATCCGGCTTGTTTTGGTCACTAGGGCAGAGCAACCAGCTTAAAAGCATTCAGTTAATGGGTGTGTCCAAAACAATGCCGATTTCCACAGGAATGCAGCTTGTTTCTACCTCATTGTTCGGTGTCATCGTTTTCCGAGAGTGGTCAACACCGGTTTCAATTACACTTGGAATCCTCGCTCTTATCTTTATTATTGTCGGTATTGTTCTCACGTCATTAGAAGATAAGAAAGACAAGAAAGAGGGGGAGCCGAGCAATTTAAAAAAAGGTATTTTAATTCTGCTCGTCTCGACACTGGGTTATTTGATTTATGTCGTAGTCGCAAGATTGTTCAATGTATCTGGATGGTCTGCCCTGTTGCCGCAGGCGATCGGAATGGTCATTGGAGGGGTCATTTTAACCTATAAGCACAAGCCCTTCAATAAGTATGCCATTAGAAATATTCTTCCGGGCTTAATCTGGGCAGGGGGAAATATGTTTTTGTTTATTTCTCAACCAAAAGTTGGCGTTGCCACAAGTTTTTCTCTCTCTCAAATGGGAATTGTCATCTCGACGCTTGGCGGTATTTTCATCCTGCGTGAAAAGAAATCAAAACGCCAGCTCATTGCAATTGCGATTGGGATTGCACTGATTATTGCGGCTGCCGTATTTTTAGGAATCGCCAAAACGAATTCATAACAATTAAGGAGGATGAACATGTATCCAGATTTAAAAGGAAAAGTCGTCGCTATTACAGGAGCTGCTTCAGGACTAGGAAAGGCAATGGCCATTCGCTTCGGCAAGGAGCAGGCAAAGGTGGTTATCAACTACTACAGCAATAAGCAGGATCCGAACGAGGTAAAAGAAGAGGTCATCAAGGCGGGCGGTGAAGCTGTTGTTGTCCAAGGAGACGTAACAAAAGAGGAAGATGTAAAAAACATCGTCCAAACAGCGATTAACGAGTTCGGTACACTTGATATTATGATTAATAATGCTGGTCTTGAAAATCCCGTTCCTTCTCATGAAATGCCGCTGAAGGATTGGGATAAAGTAATCAGCACAAACTTAACGGGCGCCTTTTTAGGAAGCCGTGAAGCGATTAAATATTTTGTTGAAAACGATATAAAAGGAAATGTCATTAATATGTCGAGCGTACATGAAGTGATTCCGTGGCCATTATTTGTTCACTATGCGGCAAGCAAAGGCGGAATTAAGCTGATGACGGAAACATTGGCGCTGGAATATGCGCCGAAAGGCATTCGTGTCAACAATATCGGGCCAGGCGCGATCAACACGCCAATCAATGCTGAAAAATTTGCTGATCCTAAGCAGAGAGCAGATGTAGAAAGCATGATTCCGATGGGATATATCGGTGAACCGGAGGAAATTGCGGCAGTAGCAGTCTGGCTTGCTTCGAAGGAAGCCAGCTACGTCACAGGCATCACATTATTCGCGGACGGCGGTATGACACAATATCCTTCCTTTCAGGCAGGACGCGGATAAACCTAAAAAAGCGACCCAGAACTCATCTGGATCGCTTTTTCTTTAGGTGCGCTTTTTCTTTACAAGAGCTGCAACAGATAAAATAATGGCTGCCGCAGATAGCACAATCGCTGCTATATCAAGAGCTGAAGATCCTGAGTCTGCAGAAGCAGAATCATCTTTCGTTTGAGTAGCGCCGTGCTCATCTGTTACTTCTTTCGATGTGGTAATTTTTGTGATGGCATGAGGCGTATCCGCATCTTCGTCACCTGTCCACTCGACAATGCTGCCGTCTTTGTAATATTGGTATGCGTCCCAAGCGGCTTCCTCCGCTTTATCAGGGTTTTTGGCAACAAAGGTAAACTGCTGGAACTGGCCTTCTTGAATGCCACCGTCAGTCGCCTCCCACGTCACGGACACTGATTTGTCGTCGTGTTTCTGGGTGGATACCTTCCAGCCTGGAACTGGCTCGTATTGCTGGAATTCAACATCCTTCGGCATTTTGAGGACAATCTTTGTCGTCGGCTGATTTTTCTCAGACGGAACCTTCATTGTATAAGTTTCCCAAGAGCCTGTTGCGGATTCAGCAGGCTTTACAGTAACGTGCGCGCTGGCAGGGGCCGTAAAGAATAAGAGAGAGCCGACAATAGCCGGGCATAGTGTGAATGCAATTTTCTTTAACAATTCAAACACTCCTTTAATTGGTCTTTGTAAACATGATATTGATTTCGTTAAAGTCTCCGGTCAGCCCGTGGACTTTGATCTTCCAGTTTCCTTTTTCATTAATGGATAGGTTTTCATCCTGAAAGACGCCTTTTGTTTTCTCTTTTAATTGAAACGTGCTTTTGTTTTCGCTGCCTGACAAGCCTGTTTTATAAATGGTTAACGTGATTTGCTGGATGTTTTTCACCGGTTCGCCGTTATGATCAGTGACCCGCAGCTCAAATTCATTTTTGCCTGGCTGGTTCGGGCTGATGCTGAGAGAAACGCTTTGTCCTTTCTCAATCGCTTTCGTTTGGAAGAACGGTTTCGGCGGCGGCTCAGGCGGGCTTGGCAGGCTTGTAAACACGGCCGCTGTGATCAATACAGCGATGCCGATTGCCCATTCCGCTTTCAGCGTTCGGCTGATTCCTGTACGACGCTGCTTTCTGGTGAGCAGAAAATGAAGCGCGCCTAAGACCAGCATCAACGCAAACAGTCCGCTTTTTACTAAAAGAGCTTGGCCGTATGCGGTGTGGAACAGTGAATCCATTGATCGAATGATGAAAAATCCATTGAGCAAGCCTGAAAACAAAATGATGCCGACTGCAGTAAGCGCCCATGGGGAGAACCGGCTTACCGTTTCCCATGCGAGCGTTTTGTCAGGCTGCCTCCATTCTTTTGCGAGCAGCAAAACGAGTGCTGCTATTCCGCCGACCCAGATAGAAGCGGAAGATAAATGAAGGAAATCCATCAAAATGCCGACCGCTTTTTCTTCAACGACAGCAGCATGTCCGGTAAAGGATTTGGCAAGCAGGAGACCGAAAAAGAAAATGAGCGGCGCTGTCCAATAGCCAAAGGATGAAAAGCGGTTTTTGCGTATCACAGGGATCGCAGACAGTGCAAGCAGCACGTACAGCACGGCCTGTATGATCCAAATGGTGCCGCCTGCTGTGTCAAACAGTGTTTCTCTGATGTAGCCCGGCTGGAAGGCGCTGTCCCAGCCGCCGCCCGCGTTCGCTTTTGTCTGAATGGGAAGCTGAAGCAAAAGCGCCAGTCCCAAGACAGTAATCGAGACAATCAGGATACGTCTAGTCCGTTTGGCGAGTTGTTCTGAATCTCCTTTATACCAGAAGAGATGGAAGAAAACCGTCCCGATAAACAGAGATAAGGCTGTGTACAGAATTGCGCGGTCTGCGGCTGTTGCCGGATTCAGCGATGAACCGGCGGCTTTTTGGCTGCTGAACCCGCCGTCCGCTTTCCCGATGCTGAACGGAATGACGCCGGAAACCGGATGCCCGTCCGCAGACACGGCATTCCATTCCGCTCTGTACACATCATGCGGCAGATTCTTTTTCAGCTTCACGGTCATGATGTGATTGTTATCTTTTTTGATTTCAGTCTTATCTGTATCCACCCGATCGCCGTTTGAATTATAGACTTTAATGTAATGAAATCCTTCTTCAACCGGTTCATTAAATTCGATTTCCACCTGTGAGGGCGCGCTTTTTAATTCGCTGTTTTCACCAGGTGAAGATTTGACAATATAGGCGTGAGCAAAGCTTGTTTTCGGCAGGAAAACAAGAAAAAGCAGAAGGATAATCCACCATCTGTTTCGCTTCATCACTCAGACACCACCTTCCGCTGTATATGTTGTGTTATGTCTTGGTGCAGGTGCAGCGTTTTTTTCTGTCTTGAAGCACGTCTTCCAGCGCCTGGTCGAAGGTACGGACGGCTCCGCCGAATCCTTTTTGAAACCGTTCAGCATGGTCGAGTGTTGCAAACGGGATCGCTTGAGGCTGGCAGCAGTGCAGGTTTAATTCAGCATTTAGGACGAAATAAGCCGAACCGGCACTGACTGTTGTGTGTAACAGAAAATCTCTGCAAATCAAGTGTGAAACCTCTTCTGTTTTATCTGCGTAACGCAAAAACGCACAATGTGCGCAGCATAGCTGTTCAATGTCTTGGTTTACCGTGATCAGCTGAACCGAATGGGTTTGATTGACCGGCTTCAGGCAATAGCTGCACATATGATCCATTTGAGGTGTTCGGGCTGGGAGCGTGATGCCGCCGGACGTTTTAATGACCTGATTTGACTGAACAAGCTGATTGACATCTCTGTATACCGTCATTTCCGAAACGCCGAACCTTGCGCTGATGTCAGAGATTTTAAGCGCGCCTTCTTCTTTCAGCCACTTCAGAATGTGTTGCTGTCTATTAATCGGAAGCATTCATACATCCCCTCCAATAAGATCTATTTAAGCGTAGAGGATTTTAGAGACAGAGACAAGTAAGCTGATGATAAAAAATGTGAAAATGTGTTGAACAACAACAAAACGAAACAGAAGGGACTCTGGTATAATAGACATAAGGAATGGAAAGTGAGGAATACCCTATGAAAGAAACACGATGCCCGAACTGCGGCAAACCTTTGACAGGCGACATGGTCAGATCATCAAATGTGCCTTGTCAATTTCGCTGCGGACACTGCCGGGAACGGCTTTATGAATATAAAGTATCAGCTCCGATCATGCTGGTGTCATTAGCAGTCATCGTGCTGCTCATTTATCTTTTGCTGCTTCTCCGTAATGCGGCAGGCACAATGCTGCCGGCCGTACAGCACGTGCCGATGGCTGTTTTTGCACTTGTGTGCGCGTATCCCGTTTTTATCGTGAGTGAGCGGATGATCGCCAAGTACGTGATTCAAAACGGCAACATTATATATAGAGGAAAGAGAAAAGGCTCCTGATACTGGTCTTACCCCTGTCAAGT
>NZ_JALAYA010000034.1:0-43438 GCF_026796395.1 Bacillus sp. T17B1 | reverse complement strand
CTGGTTCAGTGACGAGTGACAGTCTGGAAAGCGGCTGGTTCGGATTTCCGGTAACTGCATCTAGGAATTGCACCCAGTATTGCTTCCATCGTTCGATTGTTTCAGGTTTAAACAGCGCAGTATTGTATTCAAGTACGAACGTAAGCCCTCCGTCCGTTTCGTCAGCCGTCAGCGTGATATCAAACTTAGCCGTTTTATGTTCAAAAGGATGCTGCTCCAGCTGAATTCCTTTCATCATTAGATCCTTGATGTTCGCATTTTGCATCGAAAATACAGCATCGAATAACGGGTTTCTGCTCGTGTCACGCTGAACCTGTACGTTTCCGATCAGGTCCTCAAGCGGATAATCCTGCGCATCAAAAGCATTGAGCGCGGTTTCTTTCACTTCGCTAAGATAGTCAGCAAATGTTTTTTCACCTTTTGGATACGTGCGCAGCGCCAACGTATTGACGAACATTCCGATGACGCGGCTGACGTCCGCTTGGGATCGTCCGGCTACCGGTGAACCGACGATGATATCGTTTTGCCCACTCAGTTTCGATAAAAACGCACTGTATGAAGCCAGAAGCACCATGTACAGTGTGGAATCCGTCTCTTTTGCAAGTCTGCGCAGAGCTTCAGCTTTGCCTGCTTCTAATGAAAAGGCAATACGGTCCCCTTCAAATGTTTGAACGGCAGGCCGGCTATAGTCAGTCGGTAGCGTCAGCACCGGCAGCTCTCCGTCCAGCTCCTTCAGCCAATGCTCCTCTTGTTTCTTGTAAAGTTCAGACTGAATAAACTGCTGCTGCCACACGGCATAATCCTTATATTGAATGCGGAGCGGCTCAAGGGTTTCTCCGTCGTACAGCTTCGAAAGTTCCTCAATCAGCACACCAACAGACGCACCATCAGAAATAATATGATGCATATCAAACAGCAGCACATGCTCAGTGTCTGAATGCTTGATCAGGCCCATTCTGAACAGCGGGAGCCGATCGATTTTGAAAGGCTTGATAAACTCAGAAACGATCCGCTCTGTCTCTTCTTCTGCGGCTTCGAAATATGCCATCTCACACTCAGCTTCTTCCCAGATCCGCTGCACAGTTTCTCCATCTTTTATTTCAAACGTGGTTCTAAAGGCTTCATGACGCTGCATTAACTGCTGCATGACGCTGTTAAGCCTTTTAACATCAAGCTCACCTGTAAGGCGCAGAACCGCTGGCATGTTATAGCTCGTTTGCGCTCCTTCAAGCTGCTGGAGCACATACATCCGTTTTTGCGGTGAGGAAACAGGATACGTATCTTGTTTCTTTGCCGGGCTGATACTGATGGCTGTCCCTTTTTCAGAGGAGGCAATTACCTGTGCTAAGCCCTCAACCGTAGGTGACTGGAAGAGATCTTTAAGTGACAGCTCAACACCCAGTTCCTGATGAACTAAGGCAAGCATCTTCATACCAGCTAATGAATGTCCGCCGATGTCAAAAAAGTGATCATAAACGCCAACCTGTTGAACCTGAAGCACCTGCGCCCAAATGTCTGCGAGTTTTTGTTCCGTTTCATTGCGAGGCGCAACATATGAAACACCTCTTGAGACGCTGGCATCAGGAAGCGGCAGCGCTCTCCTGTCGATTTTTCCGTTCCCGGTCAGCGGCAGCTCGTCCATTTGAATAAACACTGCGGGAATCATGTAAGCCGGCAGATCCTTTGCCGCATGTTCTCTCAGCTCTTGAGATGAGATTTCTCCCTCTCCAACAAAGTACGCGCAGAGCAGCTTGTCACCCGCTCCTTGATCAACAGCAAGCACGACAGTCTCCTGCACGCGGTCATGGGTTTGCAGCTGATGTTCGATTTCTCCAAGCTCGATGCGCTGTCCGCGGATTTTCACCTGGTGGTCGATCCGCCCGATAAATTCGATGTCGCCATTCGGCAGCCATCTGGCGAGGTCACCCGTTTTATACATGCGTTCGCCGGACGTAAACGGATGCGGAACGAACTTCTCTTCAGTCAGTTCTGGACGGTTGTAATAGCCTTTCACCAGTCCTTCGCCGCTCACGCAAAGCTCCCCGGCGATCCCGGCAGGCTGCACGTGTCCCGCCCGGTCAAGGATGTATACTTCCGTATTGCTGACCGGTTTTCCAATCGGAACAGTCAGTGTGTCCTCCTCCAATTCATCTACCGGATAATACGTTGCGAAAACCGTGCTTTCAGACGGCCCATACATGTGAAGGAGCTTGCCTTTTCCAACCGTTTGCAAAGCTTTTCTGACATGTTCAACCGAAGCCCGCTCCCCGCCGAACATAATCTTGCGCAGCGTTGATAAGCACGCCGGATTCAAGTCCACAAGCAGGTGGAATAAAGCAGTTGTAATCATTAGAATGCTGATGTTCTCCCGCTCAATAACACGAGACAGGCGAGCCATATCCAAAACTGTTTCTTTCGGTATCAGTACAAGCTTGGCACCGTTTAACAAAGAACCGAACATATCAAACATAAACGCGTCAAACACGTAATTGGAAAGGCCGAGAATCGTGTCCTGTTCCGTAATGCTGAGATAATTCGTTTCCTTCACCGTACGCAGAATATTGGCATGTGTCACGATATTTCCCTTTGGTGTTCCTGTTGTTCCGGAAGTATACGTCAGGTTGGCCATCGCCGAAGAATCAAGAGGCAGTGCGAGATTTTGCGCATCAGCATGATAGCTTTCTTCCTCATCTGCAAGCACGATAACGCCTTCGAACTCCGCTTCCTCTGCTAAAGCCTTTAATTTTTTCTGAGTGAGAAGCAATTTCGCTCCACTGTCACGGAAGAAATGCTGCATCCGCTGAATCGGATGTTCCGGATCAATCGGAACATACGCCGATCCAGCTTTTAAAACTGCGAGGATCGACACAATCATGTCCATTGACCGCTCGCACAAGACAGCAGCTGTTCTGCCTTCACCTGCCCCGAGAGAAAGAATGCCGCGCGCTAAACGATTGGCACGTTCATTCAACTCACGATAGGTAAGTGACTTGCCTTCATATTGAAGCGCCGGATGGTCTGGCGTCTTCGCCGCTTGTTCTTCAAACAGCTGAACAATCGTTTTTTCTTTCGGATAAGGTGTTCTGCCAGGGTTAAACTGCTGAATTTGCGAAGCAGCCTCCTCTTCAGCAAGAAGCTTGTAATCAGAAATCTGTTTCTCAGGCTCAGCCGCAGCATCTTCAAGCAAACGCGCAAAATGGTTGAGCAGCCTGTCAGCCGTGCTTTGCTTAAACAGCTTCGTGCTGTAGTCCAAATCAAGCTCAATGCCTTCATCGGTTTCTCTCGCCTGCATTGTCAAATCAAACTTTGCAATCTTGAAGTTGGTCTCATGAACAGACAAGACCAGATCACCGACAGCAGGAATACCCTCTGTCGCATTTTGAAGACTGAACATCGTGTCAAACAGCGGGTGTCTGCTTACATCACGAGGGATATTCAAATCTTCAACAAGCCATTCAAACGGATAGTCCTGATGAGAAAAGGCATCCAGCACATGTTTGCGGACACGCGAAATCAATTGTGTAAACGTCTCGTCCTGCTTCACTTCACTGCGAATCGCGAGTGTATTAACGAACATCCCCACAATCCCCTCTGTATCGGAGTGGTTTCTGCCCGCTGACGGCGTTCCGACAATGATGTCATCCTGTCCCGTATACTTTGACAAAAGCGTATAGTAAGCGGACAGCATCACCATATACAGCGTGGCGCCATTTTGTTCAGCCACACGATTTAAGCGATCCTTTAATCCCACATCCAGCTTGATTGACACCCGATCCCCTTCAAAATTTTGAACAGGTGGTCTCGGATAATCAGACAAGAGCTGAAGCACCGGAAGCTCTCCCGCAAAGACTTCCTTCCAATACGCCCGGTCCTTCTGGTACCCTTCAGCAGCCTGGCCGCCTTGCCACACAGCGTAATCCTTATACTGAAGAAGAAGCTCAGGAAGCTGTTCGCCTTTGTATATCCGTGCTAACTCCTCCAAAATAATGCCGATGGACACACCGTCAGAAATCAAATGATGCATGTCAAACAGAAGCATATGGCGGTTCTCTTCAAGCTTCATCAAGCCGATTCTGAACAGCGGTGCTTTTTCCAAATCAAATCTCCGAACGAATGAAGTCATAATTGCCTCATCTGAGCGGCCGCGTCTTTCAATCATCTCGATACTGAAATCGACGCTGTCATGAATTTTCTGTCTCGGCGTGCTGTTTTCAAGAATAAATGACGTTCTCAAAGACTCATGTCGGCGGATTAACCCTTGAAATGCGTGCTCCAGCTTTTGGATCTCTAAAGCCCCTTCCAAAATCGCTGCAGCCGGCATGTTGTATCCAACCCCCGCATCCTCAAACTGGCTGACGATATATGTTCGCTGCTGTGCCAAAGAAAGCGGGTAATGCTCCTGTTTTTCAGCAGGTTCAATCGCAGCAAATTCCCGGTTTTCTCTGTGTTTGGCTTTCTCTGCAAGTGCCGCAATCGTCGGATGCTCAAACAAGTATTGAAGCGAAATGTCAGCGCCTGTTTCCTTATGAATTTTTGTTAAAAGCGTCATAGCCTTTAATGAATGACCGCCCGTTTCAAAGAAATTGTCAAAGATCCCCGCCTTCTCAACATTCAGTACGTCCTGCCAAATGGATGCGATTGCTTTTTCCGTATCATTGCGCGGCGCCGTATAGGCTGTTCCGCTTACCGCCTTCACCTCTAGTGCAAACAGCTTCCGGCGGTCCACTTTACCGCTAGGCGTGAGCGGGATTTCTGTCACTTCTGTGTAGTAAGTCGGGACCATGTAGTCAGGAAGCTTTCTAGCCGCATGCTCCCGCAGGCTGGCCGGAGCAAAATTACTGCCAGACTTCTGTACAACATATGCGGAAACCTCCAAATTCCCCTGTTCGTCGGGACGAGCCAAAACAACGGCTTTCTCAACGTCCGGCGCCTGCTGAATCACAGCTTCAATTTCACCCAGCTCAATCCGATAGCCGCGGACTTTGACCTGGTCATCTTCTCTTCCTAAATATTCAATTGTTCCGTCTGAAAGCCAGCGAACCACATCTCCCGTCCGGTACATCCGATCGCCTGGCACGAATGGATCTTGTGAAAACTTTTCAGCCGTCAAATCAGGCAGATGCAAATAGCCGCGGCCAACACCATCGCCAGCGATATAAAGCTCGCCCGCCACGCCTTCAGGCTGCAACTGGCCTTTTTGGTCTAAAATATATAAACGGTTATTTCCCAACGCTTTCCCGATCGGCACATACGCTGAATGACCAGCACTCTCCGGAATAACCGGATGGACGGACGCGTCGACACACGTTTCAGTCGGACCATAAACATTGGTTAAATGCGGTACTGTCCCTGCTTCTTTAAACTTCTTCATTAGCTTGTCCACAACAACAGAAGAGAGGGCCTCTCCTCCGATCAGCATATGCTTCAGTTTGATGCCGTCGAGATCGCCCGCCGCTATTAGCATCTGCAGATGGGCAGGTGTCCCGTCCGTCGCCTCAATTGAGTACCTGCGATAATACGAAGCAAGGGCCGATCCGTTCGTCACTGTTTTCTTCGGCACGATATAAAGGGTTTGTCCCAAAAGAAGAGAAGCAAAGATCTGCTGTACTGACGCATCGAAGTGGAACGGCGCAAGCAATGCCATCCGCAGTGTTTGATTTCCACTTTGGTAAATCGTGTGCTGCAAAGATTCAACCAAGTGATGAACCTGGCGATGCTCGATCATCACACCTTTCGGACGCCCGGTTGTTCCCGATGTGTAAATAATGTAGGCAAGGTTCCGTGCGTTCACATCTACATTCAGGCTTTCGTCTGGACCTTCGGCAATCGCCTGATCAAAATCAATCAGCTCGGCATCAGCTGCAGGAGCTGCAACCTTCGATTCAGTTAGAATGAAGTCCGCGCCGCAGTCCTCCAAAATATATTGAATGCGCTCCGCCGGAAAAGCAGGATCAATCGGCACATAGGCTCCGCCGGCTTTTAAAATCCCCATGATAGACGTAATCATCCGTTCAGAGCGTTCAAGCAGAACCGCAACAGGACTGTCCGGGCCAACCCCTTTCTGTTTCAGCACATTGGCGATGCGTGCAGATTGTTCATGTAACGTTCGATAGGACAATGTGCGATCTTCAAATACAACCGCTGGATGATCAGAAAGCAGCTCAGCCTGTTCTTGGAACAGCTCTGGAATCGTCATATCCTTACGATAGCTGACTGATTCACCGCTGGCCCTCGCAAGCAGCTTCTCTTTCTCCGCTTCAGAAATCAGCGTTAATTCATCAATTGCATCATCTGGATGAGATAATGCACTCTCCAGCATCGTCATCATGCGTTCACAAATCATTTTGATTTCTTCACGTGAAAATAAATCAGTGCGGTAATCAAAATCAATGGTGAGTTTCCCTGTATCCCATCGATCCTTTACATGAATCGAGATATCATTTAACCCGCTGCCGCTGAAAATCGGCTCAGTCAAAAAGGAAAGATCCTTTTCTTTCTCCCACTGCATCACTTGATATTCAAGAGAAATCGTAAACAGCTGCGTCAGAGAGCTCTTTGTTTCACGCAAATCATTGATTAGAAGGTTATACGGATACTTTTGGTGACGCAGCGTCTTCATGAGATCCTTCATACGGTCTTTGACAAAATCTAAAAACGACTGACCGCCGTCTACGTTTGTCCGAAGCGGAACTGTCGAAACAAACATGCCAAGCATCTGCTTCTCTTTGGCATTTGTTCGGTTGCCCATAAAGGTTCCTGTCACGACATCATTCTGGCCGCTGACTCTGTACAAATAGGCAGCAAGCACCGATTGAAACACCGAAAGAACACTAACCTTGTTTGACTCACAAAACGATACGATCTGCTGATAAAGCGCTTCAGGCACATCTTTAGAGAACCTCTCAGCATCTAAACTTCCTCCTGCGGAAGCATCTCGTTTCAGGGAAACAAGCTCAGGCACTAATTCGAATTGCTTGTTCCAAAACGCCTTGTCCTTTTCAAACCGCTTTGATTGAGCATAGTCCTGTTCAGATAAAACATGATCGATAAATGAATGCGAGATGCCTTCTTTTGTTTCTGAGCCGCCGGCTAATTCTAAATAAATATGCATAATCGCATTTCCGAGAATATTCATAGAGATTCCATCAGAAATCACGTGATGAACATTTGCGTAAAACCACACTTCATTTTCCTTTATGGTGAACAAGGAAAAACGAAACAAATCACAATCGTAAAGCGGTAAAGGTTTTTTCGTTTCCTCCCGGCTCCATTGTGAAATAGACTCCATCGCATTCGGATCTCCAGTGGTGTCAGTATGTTTTATATCAACAGGCCGATACTCGCTTATATATTGAACAGGCTCCCCGTTTTCATCGAGCCGCAAACGAAGGCGCATGGCGTCATTTCTGCGGATAAACTCTTGAATCGCCTGCTCAACAAGCACCCAGTCAACCTTATCAGTTGAAACCAGCTTACCTATCCCCGCAAGATTCGAAATACTTGTGTGAGGATAAAATTTTTCTGTATACCAAATTCGTTTTTGTGCATTCGTTAAAGGATAAAAAGTTATTTCCATATTTTCATACCTCCCCTAATCTTCAATAACTAGTGAACATGTGCAGCGTGTTTTCCCTTTCTTATCCATACAAGCTTTTAAACCTTATGAACTAACAGATGAAAAAGCCAAAAGTACTACACTTGAAAAGCAGTGCATCCAAACAAACAAAACCATTCTGCCGCTATCAAAACCGGCTGCCATCATCATCATTGCGGTGTTTCACACAAACGGATAAAACCGCAATATCCCTTATCCCAACAGGAAACAATTTTGGCTATTTATTCATTGTTTTCAGTATATTTTTACATTACTACACTACCGTTCACTTTAAATGAAAAAAATGTTTTTATCACCGAAAAATGGGTGAAAAGTTTCATGCGGGATACCGAAAGATTCCACTTTATTCACTGGGATATTTTTGCGGGATACCGCAACAATTTCCACTAAATATTTTTTACAGAAAAATAAAAATTTTACAACTTGTCTATCTTATTTAATCCCCTTATTGTTGAAAGTCTTTACATTTCTTTACATGATATCTATTTACCGCGCAAAAACCGAAAAACAAGCAAAAAAAAAGACACCCTTACGAAGAGCGCCTTACAACGATTCCTTTATGACGTTTTTGTCAATATCAATCAGTTCCATATAGCCTTTCCCCCACTCATACATAGCATCAAGAATCGGCATGAGGCTTTCTCCTTGCGGGGTCAAGGAATATTCAACCTTCGGCGGGACAACCGGATACACTTCCCTGTGAACAATCATATCCTGTTCAAGCTCTCTCAGCTGATTCACGAGGATCTTCTGCGTAATATCAGGAATCAACGTTTTTAATTCATTGAACCGTTTTGTGCCTTCTTTTCCTAAATGCCACAAAATGAGCATTTTCCATTTACCGCCGATCACTGCAAGCGTTAATTCCTTCTCACAATTAAACCTTTTGTCGTCCATCCGGCTCAAAAGAATTCTCCCCCTTCGTGTACTTTTTGTATGTTAGATACGTATCATTATTTACTTACTTTTTTTACATACTCCTTTTTATTATACTCACTCATAAAACCAAGCGAAAGAAATCTGATTGCCTCTCCTCACAGTATCCTCCAAGTAACTAGTTGACTTCAAAGTGCCTACTTCTCATCAAAAGAGGGAAGCTATAGAATGAAAAATAATTCGAAAAAGGAGTGGATCAACAATGGAATTACAGCTAGCATTAGACCTCGTGAACATCCCCGAAGCCATCGAGCTCGTCAAAGAAGTGGAACAATATATCGACGTGGTTGAAATCGGAACACCGGTTGTCATTAATGAAGGACTCAGAGCCGTTAAAGAAATAAAAGAAACATTTCCGCAATTGAAGGTTCTAGCAGACCTGAAAATTATGGACGCCGGCGGATACGAAATCATGAAAGCATCGGAAGCGGGCGCTGACATCATCACCGTTTTAGGCGCTACAGACGACGCAACGATTAAAGGCGCAGTAGAAGAAGCCAAAAAACAGAAGAAGAAAATCTTAGTTGACATGATTAACGTGAAAGATATTGAATCCCGTGCGAAAGAAATTGACGCACTCGGTGTTGACTACATCTGCGTCCACACAGGATATGATCTTCAAGCAGAGGGCAAAAACTCTTTCGAAGAATTAACGACAATCAAAAATGCCGTAAAAAACGCAAAAACGGCTATTGCGGGGGGCATCAAACTTGATACTCTTCCTGAAGTGATCAAACAAAAGCCTGACCTTGTCATAGTTGGGGGCGGAATTACAAGCGCAGCCGATAAAGCAGAAACGGCTTCAAAAATGAAACAGCTGATTGCCCAAGGATAACGTTATGAAAACGACTGAATACGTAACGGAAATTCTCAATGAGTTACACCGTTCAGCGGCTTTTATTTCTGATGAAGAAGCTGATCAGCTTGCCGATCACATTCTCTCATCCAACCAAATTTTCACTGCGGGTGCGGGTCGGTCTGGCCTGATGGCAAAATCCTTCGCGATGCGATTGATGCACATGGGCTTCAACGCTCATATTGTTGGTGAGATTCTCACTCCGCCGCTCAGAGCAGGAGATCTCGTCATCATCGGCTCAGGATCAGGCGAGACAAAGAGCCTGATCCACACAGCAGTAAAAGCAAATAGCTTAGACGGGGTTGTTGCCGCTTTAACCATCAATCCCGAATCTAGCATCGGAAAACAGGCGGATCTCATCGTCAAAATGCCCGGTTCTCCTAAAGACCAGTCAAACGGAAGCTATAAAACCATACAGCCAATGGGATCATTATTTGAGCAAACTTTGCTGCTGTTTTATGATGCAGTCATTTTAAAACTCATGGAGAAACAAGGGCTCGATTCTGATACCATGTTCACCCAACACGCAAATCTTGAATAGTGTCACACAACCGGCCTGAACATCAGGCCGGTTTTATTATTTCTAAAATAAAACTTTAGACTTAAAAACCCGATAAGTAATATGACCTACAAATCATTAAAAGGAGGAATTATGGTGATAAAACAACTAAAGCTTAAGCTAGGAACAAAAATTCTCTGCCTCGTTTTCGTAATTGTTCTTTTGTTTTCGGTATCAACCGGCACTGTGATGCTTAAGGAAATTACAGACAGCATGAAACAAATGGCGACTGAAAAAGCGAAAGGCGATCTGGCTTTAAGCAGTGCTTATATTGATGATGTCATTTCAGGGGAGTGGCAGATAAAGAACAATAAGCTTTATAAAGGTCAAACACAAATCAACGAAAATGAGGATATCGTTGATCTGCTTGGCGAAAAAACAGGTGATACCGTTACGATTTTCCAAGGAGATACTCGTGTAGCAACCAATGTCATGAAGAATGGCGAAAGAGCTGTTGGCACTCAGGCTTCTCCAAAAATTACCGACACCGTTTTAAAGAAGGGAGAACCATTCAACGGACAAGCAGACGTGGCGGGCTCTTCTTATCAGACGGCATACATGCCTTTAAAGGATCAAAATGGGAATATCATCGGCATGTTGTATACCGGAGCCAATCAAAGCATTTTAGCATCACTTACGCAATCACTTTTCACTCAATTCGCTATCGTTCTTGTTATCGTCATTATTGCATCAGTCATCCTTGTCCTGCTTTTCACAAGAAGAATTAATAAGCGGCTGAACGCTTTAAAATGCGCCTTTGAAAGTGCCGGAAACGGAGATATGACAAAAGAGGTGTCAGACAAATCCGGTGACGAGCTATCAGAACTGAGCGTCTATTACAATAAGATGAGAATGAAACTGAACGATACCATCCAAACCGTACAGCAATCAGCCCTTCAGCTTGCGTCTGCCTCTCAGCAGCTCTCAGCCGGAGCAGAGGAAACAAATCAAGCTTCAGAAAAGATTACAGAAGCTGTACAGCAGATTTCAAATGGAGCCCAGCATCAGATCACGCGAATTGAGACCAGTGAAAGTTCATTAAGACAAGCTTCAGCAGATATCCGGGATATTTCTTCAAATACTGCTGCTATTGCCGACAAAGGGCAGCTTGCGCAATCCAAAGCCTCCATTGGCCAAAAGGAAATTTCTAATGTGCAGGCACAAATGGATGCAATTCACAATTCGATCCAGAAAAGCGGGGAAATCATACACCAGCTGGACGGCCGCTCTAAACAAATTGAGCAAATTTTATCCGTCATCACCAAAATTGCCGATCAAACAAACCTGCTCGCGCTGAATGCAGCGATTGAAGCTGCCAGAGCCGGTGAGCAAGGCAAAGGTTTTGCTGTTGTTGCCGATGAAGTGCGTAAATTAGCGGAAGAATCTCAACAGTCTGCGGGACAGATTTCAAAACTGATCACAGAAATCCAAAAAGATATGAGCCAATCTGCAAGCTCTATTGAGCATGTGAAAACGGAGGCTGCAGAAGGCGTCACGATGATCCAGCGCACTAGAGATGCATTTAAGGAAATTGCAGCTGCAACAGGTGAAATCAGCGCTGAGATTAGTGATTTATCAGCATCTGTATCAAACATTTCAACTACTGCACATAACATAAACGAATCCTTTGCAGCCAATACGGCTGATATTAAAAATGCTACAGAAAATACCCGGCAGGCGGCTGCACTAACAGAAGAACAATTTGCTGCAATGGAAGAGATTACCGCAGCTTCTGAAACGCTGTCTCAATTAGCTGAGGAGCTTACCGGTATCATAAGCCAATTTAAAATGATTGATCAACCCAAAAACGGCTGATGACTTACTATTATTATTGTAAATTGGCAAACGTATTTTACTGAAAACAAATATTTCGACCTGCTAAAATTACGTTTTCAGCAATAAACTGATTGAAAAATTAAAAATTTTGACCTTTACACCAAACGCTTTCTGGATTACTCTTGGAGCAGTTTTAAAGTTGCTAAAAGCGGGAGGTGAACATCACGATGGACATCATAAAAACGATACTTCTCGTCATCGTCGTCATAGCAGCTGCAGCTGTCGGCCTGATCAAGGGAGACTTTTTCTCAGCTGATCAAAAAACGTCTCAAACTGAAGAATATGACGAAACAATCGCCCTCCCTTCTGACCGTTATCCCGAAACGGCCAAACATATTAAGGATGCGATAAATGAGGGGCACTCAGATGTGTGCACCATCGACAGAGACGGAGCTGAGGAACGCCGCGAGCAATCATTAAAAGACGTACCGCCAAAAACGGGGTATGACAGAGATGAATGGCCAATGGCCATGTGCAAAGAAGGCGGTGAGGGAGCTTCTGTAAGATACATTTCTCCTGCTGACAACCGCGGTGCAGGTTCTTGGGTCGGGCATCAGCTTACAGATTTTCCAGACGGCACAAAGGTTTTATTCACGATTCAGTAAACAATAGAGGAGGAACAGCACATTGATCAAATCATGGAAGCCGCAAGAACTTTCGATTTCATATCATCAATTTACTGTATTTCAAAAGGATTCAGCACCTCCTGTTATGGATTGGACTGACGAAGCGATCGAAAAAGGATTTGCTTCGGCGGACGGTGCGATTTCATTTGAAGCACAGAGAAATACAAAGGCCTTTATTCTTTTGCGCCTGAACAGTTCAGAAACTGTAAAATCCTACGAAAAGAAAGTGACTGTTCCTTTTCAAGTCACAGAAAACGGAATTGAAATTGAAAGCATTATGTCTAAAAGGCTGTCCTTTGATATTCCTAGAGGAGACTATCAATTGACATGCTGGACTGTGCCGGCTGAGATGTCAGATTTGCACGCCGATACTTATATTATTGATGCTGTTTCTATGTAATGAAAAAGCCCTGAGAGAATGACTCTCAGGGACTCTTTATAAACTTTCTCCGTTCGTCTTGATTACATCCTGATACCAATAGAAGCTTTTTTTCTTCAAGCGTTTTAAATCATGTGTATTTTCTTCATCGCGATTAACATAAACGAATCCGTATCTTTTTTGATAGCCATTCAGCCAGCTTAATAAATCAGTAAACGACCAGCTGCAATAGCCGATCAAATCGACACCGTCACTGATGGCTTGTCTGCATTGCTCAAGGTGCGCACGCAAATAATCAATTCGATAATCATCCTGTACAGTCCCGTCCTCAACTTTATCAAATTCACCCAAACCATTCTCTGTGATAAACACTGGTAGCTGATAGCGGCTTGTAATTCGGCGAAGACCGATACGCAATCCGATTGGGTCAATTGTCCAATCCCAGTTGCTCGTTGTCAGGTGCGGATTTTTTTTCGTTTTAAACACTCCGGGTATCCCTGTTTCCTGGTTGGTCCCCTTTCGGCCTGTCGTATTCATTTTCCCTTCCGACACACCATTAAGCGGATTTCGTTCGTAGGTGATGGTCTGATAATAATTGACACCTACAAAATCAGGCTTTCCTTTAGCAAGCAGCTCCATATCTCCTGTTTCGATTGTCGGTGCCCAGCCTTGTTTTTCTAAATAGCGGAAAGGAATTTGTGGGTAAGTTCCCCAGCAATACATGTCCAGCCACCAATTGTTCATAAATTCTTCAGCGTTTTCAAATGCCAGTATATCCTCTGGATGGCTTGACAAAGGGTAGGCCGGAGAATAAGCAAAGCTTGGACCGATTTTGCCATCAGGCACATATTCCCTAAAAGATTCAATGGCTTTCGCATTAGCCAGAAACGCAATATGGTTTGCTTCATAAAATCGTTTTCTGTCTTTCACTCCAGGCGGGTGCATGGCTGTAATAAAGCCGTGATTAAAATTGTAGTTCTGTTCGTTTAATGATACCCAATATTTCACTCTGTCTCCAAAACGTTTATAAAGAGTAATACAGTAGTTATTAAAATCTTCTATGATCTTTCTTGATTCAAAACCGCCATATTCGTCCATAAGCGCCTGAGGCAAATCCCAGTGATATAAAGTCAGAACCGGCTCGATGTTATGAGCAAGCAACTCGTCAATCAAGTTATCGTAAAACGCTAAGCCTGCTTCATTGATCTCTCCTTTTCCATTTGGAAAAATCCGCGGCCAGCTGACGGAAAATCGATACGCTTTTAAGCCCATCTCAGCCATCAAAGCGACATCTTCTTTATAACGGTGATAATGGTCAACCGCAATATCGCCATTGGTTCCTTTAAACGTTTTGCCCGGTATTTTCGTAAATACGTCCCATACAGAAGGCCCTTTGCCATCTTCGTTCCAAGCGCCTTCAATCTGGTACGCTGCTGAAGCAGAGCCCCACAAAAAATATTTCGGAAAAGATTCTGGATGCTGGTGGATCATAGTGTTTATCACTCCTGGAAGATTTGATAAACCTATCATAGGTTATGAAACGCGTTTCATATCAACTCGATATTAATCGCGGAAAAGCTCAGCCAATATTTTTTCTCTATGTTCAAGAAAATATCGTGTTAATTGAACATGTTCTGTATTCTCATATTCTGTAGAATGTATTCTTCCACCATCAAAGCTTAAAATATTAGCATCGGGATAGCCCAGCAAGATCGGTGAGTAGTCGCAATGATCATCTGAACATTTCCACCTTTAACCAAATCATGTATTACTCTCAAAAAAGCCAGTTGCCTAGCTGGAGAAAGTGCAGCTTCTGGCTCATCTAAAAGATAAATCGCTTTTTCTTTAAAACGATGACGGAAAAGAGACATAAAGGACTCTCCATGTGATTGCTTGTGCAGCGGCCTCCCTCCATAAGAACGGTATGGCTGCGGAGCTTCTAATTCCATCTCATCCAGATGAAGAGAAAGATGATAAAACGATTCAGCTCTTAAAAAGAAGCCATTTGTTACCTTTGGCAGCCAAGATAAACGTATGTAATCACCTAAATGAGAATCTGACTCCTGTAATTCATAAACATTATTTCGGCTTCCACCCGCTGTATTGAATTCACACTTATTTGCTATTGCTTCAAGCAGAGTGGATTTGCCAGATCCATTTTCTCCTACAAAAAAAGTCACTTGGCTAGTAAATATAACTTCATTTAATTGATTGATAGCCGGGATAGTAAAAGGAAATTTGTCAAAGTCCGCAATCTTATCACGAAGAAGAGTAACTTTTTTTAAAAACATAGCATCTCCTTTCTCTCACTCAGTTACACAATATATTGAGAAAAATTTTCTGCATCCATAAAAATACAGACCATCCTAGTATTCCGACGCATAAGGCTAACCAGAACGGCACATGAATTTTCAGCAAAAACGCCAAAATAGCGAGTAAACAAACTGTAGCAGGGATCCCTGTAAGCACACCTGTAGCAAATTGACTTAATTGAGCTGTTTTTTCCCCCTGTATTTGCATCCAAAAAAGGCTTAATAAACTGACCAAGGGTAAAGCCGCAATAATCCCCCCATAGGTTGGATATCTTTTTGATATTTCAGTAACAAAACCGATAATCAACGCTGAGATGATCACTTTGCTTAAAACTGCCATTGTTTAGCTTCCTTACTTAAAAGTTCAAAGGCCTGTTCAAGTAATTCCTTTTCTGAAGTACTCATTCGTTTCATTATTTCCGCTAATTTCTCTTTATCTAGCTGTGTGTGCTGTTCAAGTACAGATCTTCCTTCTTGCGTTAAGAAAACTATAACCTTTCGTTCATCTTGCTGACTTCGCCGTTTAGCTACTAATCCCTTTTGAATTAATCGTTTAGCATGCTCTGACGCAGTATTGTGAGAGACAGACAAGTATTCAGCCAAGGCCCCTATTGTGGCCTCGCCTTGCTTTTCAATGTGCTGCATAAGCCGTATTGCCTGGTGAGATATATTGTCTTTATGTTTGTAATGTAATAAATAATAAATATCTGTCCATTGCTGATTTAGTTTAGCTATGTAATCCATTTCCATCATGACACCCCTTTATATCTTATTATACGATATAACTGACTATTGCGATATTAATTTCTAATGCACTCATTTATTACAGCAACTTTTTCACAATAAAAAAGCACCCAATTCTCATTGGATGCTTACTGTCTTAATGTTTTTTTTCAAATTTATGCTGATGAGGGTGGGGCTTCGGAACAAAGCCGTGTTGTTTCATCATTTCAAAGTGTTTGTCCATGTGATTTTTGATGTGTTCTCCTCTTTCTTTAGGCAGGACACCGTATTGCACATACTTTGAGATCACGTCTTTGCGCTTTTTTAGTATGTCTGCTTCCAGCTGTTCAATTTCTGTCTTTTGCTGATCTGTCAGTGTGACATGCGCGGGAGGCTGCTGCTGTTTTTCAGCGGCTTCAGCTATGCCGGTCAGAGAAATGACAGCTGCGGCTATGAACATTGTGATGATATTGATTGTCATTCGTTTCATCCAATTTATTCCTCCAATCCTATTTTTCATATGTTTTGCTGCATTTTATTTTTTATACATGCAAAAGAAAAAGAGCGAACCATTATTCGCTCTTTCTGATTGATTCGTCAGTATAAAGTTCTTCTTCACCCGGGGACGCGTAAGTGACATACGTTCCCGCGATAAAATCATGCAGTGTCCGTTTGTCTTCTCAGGTATGTCAGTGCATTCATCTTTTACAAATCCTTTATGATCACTCCATCCCTTCATAGCCTTAAATGCACACTATTTGTATACACAATTCGGACTTTTTGAAAACGTCATCAACATATTGCAACCCCTTATGTTCAGTGCTATCTTTTTAGTTGATTAACAGATTGGGGGAAACAAAGGTGAAATCATTCATGTCATCGAAAGCCGTTATATTCAGTTTCACAATGGCTTTCTTTCTTATATTGGCAGCCTGTTCCGGCAAAAATGAAGCCGATTCCAAGGATACAGGCTGGGAACAGATCAAAGACAAAGGGAAAATTGTTATTGCCACATCTGGCACGCTTTATCCCACTTCTTATCACGATACCGAATCAGGTTCTGATAAGCTGACGGGCTATGAGGTTGAAGTCGTTCGTGAAGCGGCAAAACGCCTGGGCCTGAAGATTGAGTTCAAGGAGATGGGCATTGACGGGATGCTGACAGCGGTGAACAGCGGCCAGGTTGACGCAGCCGCAAATGACATCGATGTGACAAAGGACCGCGAGAACAAGTTCGCGTTTTCCACTCCATATAAATATTCATACGGCACTGCAATCGTCCGAAAAGACGATTTATCAGGGATTAAAACGCTTAAGGATTTAAAAGGGAAAAAAGCCGCTGGTGCAGCTACGACAGTCTACATGGATGTAGCGAGAAAATATGGCGCTCAAGAAGTGATTTATGATAATGCGACCAATGAGCAGTATTTAAAAGATGTCGCCAACGGACGCACTGATGTCATTTTAAACGACTATTACCTGCAGACACTTGCGCTCGCAGCATTCTCGGATCTTAACATTACGATCCATCCTGACATTAAGTACATGCCGAACAAACAGGCGCTTGTCATGAAAAAAAGCAATGCAGCACTTCAGAAAAAGATGAACGAAACATTGAAGGAAATGAGCAAGGATGGCACTTTGACAAAGCTGTCGAAACAATTCTTCAATCAAGCAGATGTATCAAAGAAACTGGATGTCGACGTTCAAGACGTTGGTTTGTAATCGGACGCCATGATCAATAGCATTCAGTGGGAATATATTTTCAACACAAAGCTGGCCATTGAATCGTTTCCTTATGTCATAAAAGGCATTGGGTATACGCTGCTCATCTCTTTTGTGAGCATGTTTGCGGGAACGGTGATCGGCCTGTTCATATCACTCGCCAGAATGTCTCAGCTTGTCTTGTTAAGATGGCCGGCCAAGCTCTATATCTCTTTTATGCGGGGCGTTCCGATTTTGGTGATCTTGTTTATCCTTTATTTTGGATTTCCTTATATCGGCATTGAGTTTTCCGCTGTCACAGCCGCTTTAATTGGCTTTAGTCTTAACAGCGCTGCATACATTGCGGAAATTAACCGTTCAGCCATTTCATCCGTTGAAAAAGGACAGTGGGAAGCCGCATCCTCTCTCGGTCTTTCCTATTGGCAGACGATGAGGGGGATCATTTTGCCGCAATCAATCCGTATTGCGCTGCCTCCGCTTGCCAATGTATTGCTCGACTTAATCAAAGCGTCCTCTCTCGCTGCAATGATTACAGTGCCGGAATTGCTCCAGCATGCGAAAATCATCGGCGGCAGAGAGTTTGATTACATGACCATGTATATTCTGACCGCTCTCATTTATTGGGCCATCTGCTCAGCAGCGGCAGCTTTTCAGAATATCCTTGAGAAAAAATACGCTCATTATGTTTAAACAAACGTTTCATTAAAAAAAGCCGCTCCTCAGGAGACGGCTTTTTTCCTATTGATTCAGCTTCCACTTGAACGGATTCTCAAACAGCGACCAGTCGGAATCAAATTCATACTCTGTCAGCAGGCATTGATCAAGCTCTTTCGTGATCGCTTCTTCATCCAAATCTGTTCCGATAACCACCAGCTGCGTCAGTCGGTCGCCGAATTCCGGATCCCACTCCTCCAAGATTTCCGGCTCCTGCTGTCTGACTTGCTCCTGCTCAAGCTTCGGCAGCGCCGCCACCCAATACGAAACAGGCTCAATTGTAACCGACGGACCTGCTTGCGACATCAGCAAAGCGAGATTGTTATGCGAGGCGCACCAGACAATTCCTTTGGCACGAACCACATTCTTTGGCATTTGATCCATCCAATGATAAAACCGTGTAGAATGAAACGGCAGGCGTCTTTTATACACAAAAGAAGAGATGCCGTATTCTTCTGTTTCCGGGGTGTGTTCCGTATGGCCTGCTGTCAGTTCTTGAATCCAGCCGGCTGACCCGCTCGCTTCCTCGAAGTTAAATAACCCTGTATGCAAAATTTCTTGCGGTTTTACATTTCCTTTGACGGAACGAATGAATTTGGCTCTTGGCTGCAGTGTGCGAAGCACTTTTTCAAGCTGTTCAAGCTCTTGCTCACTGACCAAGTCACATTTATTCAAGATCAGAACATCACAAAACTCGATTTGATCGATCAAGAGGTCGGCAATGTCTCTTTCATCCTCTTCCCCCAACGCTTCTTTGCGATCCAGAAGACTATCGCCTGACTGATAATCATGCCAAAAACGGTTGGCATCAACCACTGTCACCATCGTATCCAGCTGACAGAATTTTGTTAGGTCGATCCCCATCTCTTCATCGATATAAGAAAAAGTCTGAGCCACCGGGATTGGTTCACTAATTCCTGTCGATTCGATGACGATATAATCAAACCGTCCGTCTTTTGCCAGCTTCTCGACTTCAATTAATAAGTCTTCACGAAGCGTGCAGCAAATACAGCCGTTTGACATTTCCACAAGCTTTTCATCTGTTCTGGAAAGGCCTCCTTCCTGTTTAACTAAGCCTGCGTCAATGTTCACCTCACTCATATCGTTGACGATGACCGCTATTTTTAAGCCTTCACGATTTTGCAGAATGCTGTTCAGCAATGTTGTTTTTCCCGCGCCAAGATAACCGCTCAGTACGGTAACCGGTATTTTTTTCATATTAATGCCCCCTCATAAAATAGAATCATTACGATTTAATTTGTATGCTTCGCCGTATATGCAATGGTGTAAGCAGCTTTTCGTGCTCCGGAAATATTTCTCGCTGTCAGCCCGATTTCTCATTCAGCAAAGGCTCCCATCACATATAAGCCTTTTCCTCATTGTAAATCCTTGCCAACAAACGAAAAACCGCAGCGTGTATTGATTCAATCAGAAAACTCCTCTCATCTATAAATCGTAACGATTACTATTTATTTTGAACGCTTCACCGATTAAAATCAAGAGAAAATAAAAAAGACACGCACAAAGACGTGTCCGTCAAAACCTAAGCATCAGCCGGGCTGCTTTCCGCGCTCCAGCTTTTTCTCCAGTAATAGCCTGCGGCAAGCACGAGTGCAAACGCCAGCAGCGCGATAAAGGAAAACGTGACAAAACCGATGGCATATGTGCCTGTCATCTGCTTTAACGATCCTAAGATGTTCGGCAGGAAAAACCCTCCGATGCCGCCGGCCGCGCCGACAATCCCCGTCACCATGCCGATTTCTTTGCGGAAGCGCTGCGGAACGAGCTGAAATACGGCTCCATTACCCATTCCAAGCCCCATCATTCCGACAAACAAAAGAACGATGACCATTGAGAGAGACGGCAGGCTGCTGACCCCGGCCATACATAGGGCCACGATGACAAACAATACAGAAAGCACTTTTGTGCCGCCGACACGATCGGAAATCCAGCCCCCGACAGGCCGGAAAAAGCTTCCCGCCGCCACACATAATGTAACGAAATCGCCCGCATGAATTTTTGACAGCTGGTATTGATCGACAAAGAAAATAGATAAAAAGCTTGATAGCCCGACAAATCCACCGAAAGTGACACTGTACAGCAGGCAGAAGAACCATGTTTCCTTTTTCCCGAACACATGCAGATAGTTTTTAAGCGGCTGAGGCGCAGGCTGTGCAGGAGAATCCTTTGCCATGGACACAAAAAGAATATAGACGATTAATAAAGGAATAAGCGCAATTCCCATGACAATGTGCCAGCCGAACTGCTCTGCAAGACGCGGGCCAAACAGGGTTGCAAATAAAGTGCCGCTGTTCCCCGCGCCGGCAATGCCCATCGCAAGCCCCTGCAAATGAGGCGGATACCACCGGCTTGCCATAGGCAGCGCAACGGCAAAGCTTGCCCCCGCCACGCCTAGCAGAATCCCGATGGCATACAGCTCAGAAAGTGAGCGGCCGCCAAATGTCACCCACAGCAGGGGAATCATTGTCACCAGCATCCCGATCATTGCCGTTTTTTTCGGTCCGATTCTGTCCGTTAAAATACCTAAAATGATACGAAACACAGATCCTGATAAAATCGGCACAGCCACGACAAGCCCTTTCTCAAAAGGAGATAAGCCAAAATCCTGAGAAATATAAACACCCAGCGCCCCAAGCATAACCCATATCATAAAACTCACATCAAAGTATAAAAAGGAACAGAGCAAAGTGAGTGGATGACCGCTAGTTTTCAGTTCCGACAGCTTCATAAGATTCCCCTTTCTTGACCCTCTATTATTTTGAATTTTCTCAATCAAGAATATATGACCATTTTTTTCTGGAAAAGACATGTGTAAGTTTTTGTGACACGTTTAATGCGTTAACAGAGCATTGTGACATAATTTTTAATAGGAGAACACTTACACGCTGTGTCAAAGGAGGTCTGGTACATGAAGAAACAAAGATTAGTGTTAGCAGGGAATGGAATGGCCGGAATTCGCTGTATTGAAGAAGTTTTAAAGCTGAATCGCCAAATGTTCGAAATTGTCATTTTCGGAAGCGAACCGCATCCCAACTATAATCGCATTCTCCTATCCTCTGTATTGCAAGGTGAGGCGTTACTCGAGGACATTACACTGAACAGCGAGGATTGGTACGACAAGCACGGGATTACTCTTTACACAGGCGAAACGGTTGTTCAAATTGATACAGATCAGCAGCGGGTCATCACGGATCGGAAACGCAACCTGTCTTATGACAAATTAATAGTGGCAACAGGCTCCTCCCCTCATATTCTCCCCATTCCCGGGGCGGACAAAGAAGGCGTCTACGGATTTCGAACAATAGAAGACTGCCAAGCGTTGATGAACATGGCCAAACACTATCAAAAGGCAGCGGTAATCGGAGGCGGCTTATTAGGGCTGGAAGCCGCAGTCGGTTTACAGCATCTCGGCATGGATGTCAGCGTCATTCATCACTCAGCAGGCATTATGCAAAAACAGCTCGATCAAACGGCGTCGCGGCTGCTGCAGTCGGAGCTGGAGCGGAAAGGCTTAACCTTTCTCTTGGAAAAAGACACCGTATCCATTTCTGGCACCTCGCGGGCAGACGGCATCCGTTTTAAAGACGGCTCTTCATTGAAAGCAGACTTGATTGTGATGGCGGCTGGCGTAAGGCCGAATATTCAATTGGCTGTGTCAGCCCGAATCGCAGTAAACCGCGGGATCATCGTGAATGACTATATGCAGACGAGCGAACCGAATGTGTATGCCGTCGGGGAATGCGCCGAGCATAACGGAACGGTGTATGGTTTGGCAGCCCCGCTTTATGAACAGGGAAAAGCTCTCGCCAAACATATTTGCGGTGTTCCATGTGAGGGGTATCAAGGGTCAGCACCATCTGCAGCTTTAAAAATAGCTGGAATGGATGTGTGGTCAGCTGGAAAGGTTCACGAGGATGAACGCACGACGAGTATTAAAATCTACGATGAACAAACAGGCATTTATAAAAAAGCACTTTTTGAGGATGACAAACTGGCCGGCGTTATTTTATTCGGAGATACACGCGACAAGCAGCGATGTCTCGACAGCCTGCGCAAACAAAGAGACATTTCCATTGTCAAAAAGCAGATCTTTGAACCGGAGAAAACCGGCACTTTATTTGATTCCATGCCTTCCAGCGAAACGATTTGCCAATGCAACTCAGTGACGAAAGGCGCGATTGAAGAAGCGGTGCACACGAAAGGCCTCACAACTGTTGAGGAACTCAAGCACTGCACCAAAGCATCTGGGTCCTGCGGAGGGTGCAAGCCGCTCGTTGAAGACCTTTTGACATATTTGACCAGCAGCGAATATACAGAGCCCGCTGGCACTCCTTCGTTTTGCGGCTGTACTGATTTTACAGAAGACGATATCATTGCCGAACTTCAGCGCAGGCCTTTCACTCATCCGGGAGAAGCGATGAGCCGGCTTGGCTGGAAAACGAAGGATGGATGCGGCAAATGTGTTCCGGCGATTCAATACTACCTGGAAATGCTTCATCCCGGTTTTGTTCAGCCTGAGTCAGCCGCCGAAGATACATGCATCCTCATTCCGCAAATGTACGGCGGGCGAACAAACGCGGAGCAGCTAAGAAACATCGCCAATATCATCGAGGCATACAGCATCTCTGACGTATCCATCACTCACGGCCAAAGACTGAAGCTTTCAGGGATCAAACCTGCGGATCTCCCAAACATCAAAAAAGACCTGAAAATGCCCGTACACTCAAACGAGCACCACCGCGCGCTGCAAAGTGTCAAAGCATGTACATGCGGACAAAACCGATCGATTCAACAGCTGGCAGCCCATATCGAGAGACATCTTGAGATGCTTTCCATGCCCGCTTATATTTCTATCAGCTTATCATGCGAAACAGACTGCACCGATGCCGCCATACAAGATTTTGGCGCGATTCAGACCCAAGCTGGCTGGGACATTTACATCGGCGGCGTCCGGGGAACTCATGCCCGTTCCGGAGCTCTGTTTTGCGTTACAGACAACGCTGACAGCACGGCCGGCATGATCAAAGGACTGATCCAGTATTACCGTGAGACAGCTCATTACTTAGAAGCCGTTCACCAGTGGATGGACCGTCTCGGGATCGTGCATATCAGAGAAGTGCTATTTGAGGATGACCTTAGGACACAGCTGCTGCATAGCCTCCAAACAGACCTGGTACTGATTCAAAAACCGCCTGTACAGGCTGGCGCACATAAGAAAGGATGAGACATTTTGACTGAACGACTGCTTAGATATTTCCGAGATAAACAGCAAGACATCCAATCAGAAAAAACGTATGACACCCAATGCCCGTTTTGCAGCATGCAGTGCAAAATGCAGCTCGTGGAACAAACCATCATCACTCGGAAAAAGTACACAGCGATCGGGATTGATAATCCTACGACACAGGGCCGGTTATGCATGAAGGGCATGAACGCCCACCAGCATGCCCTGAACTCCTCCCGCATCACCCGGCCGCTGCTGAAGAAGGACGGTGAATTCATGCCTGTTTCCTGGGAAGAAGCACTGAATCATATCAAAGACCAAGTGACTGTGATTCAACACGAACACGGCCATGATGCCATGGCTGTATACGGAAGCGCTTCGATTACGAATGAAGAAGCGTATTTGTTAGGGAAGTTCGCACGGGTTGGCTTACAGACAAAATACATCGACTACAACGGGAGGCTTTGTATGTCCGCCGCAGCAACCGCAGCTAACCAAACATTCGGTGCGGACAGAGGCTTAACGAATCCCTTATCAGACATTCCCCACACCCGTGTGATCATTCTGGCCGGGACCAATATTGCGGAATGCCAGCCAACAATTATGCCGTATTTTGAAAAAGCGAAAGAAAACGGCACTTACATCATTGCCATTGATCCGCGTGAAACAGCAACAACGAAAATCGCTGATCTTCATCTGAAAATCAAACCCGGCACAGACGCTGCCCTTGCGAACGCCCTCGTCAAAATCATAATCGACGAACAGCTCGTAAACGAAGATTTCATTCGATCACGAACAAATGGATTCGCAGAGCTGAAACAGCATATTGACGCGCTGAGCCTGAATGATATCTCCGAAAAGACGAGTGTCCCGATAGCGCACATGCGAAAAGCCGCAGTGAAGTTTGCCAAGGAAACCTCCGGCATGCTGTTTACAGCACGCGGGATCGAACAGCAAACCGATGGAACAGCGGCTGTAAAGGGTTTCTTAAACATGGTGCTCATCACAGGAAAAATCGGCAAACCTTACTCGGGCTATGGGGCGATCACCGGACAAGGCAACGGGCAAGGCGCCAGAGAGCATGGCCAAAAAGCCGATCAGCTCCCGGGCTACCGTTCGATTGAAAATGAAGAACATCGGTCGCATATTGCGAAAGTGTGGGGAATCCATCAGAATGATCTGCCGCGAAAAGGTGTCTCAGCCTATGAAATGATAGAAAAAATTAATGACGGTGACATCAAAGGGCTGTTCCTCATGTGCTCAAACCCTGCGGTCTCCAGCCCAAATGCAAATCTCGTGAAAAAAGCTCTGAGAAAACTGACATTCTTTGTCGCGATCGATTTGTTTATTTCTGAGACTGCGAAATACGCAGATGTGATTTTGCCCGCCTCCTCTTATTTAGAAGATGAGGGCACCATGACAAATGTCGAAGGCCGCGTGACTTTGAGAGAAGCAAGCCGGCCGTGTCCCGGTGAAGCAAAGCATGATTGGCAGATCATTTGTGAGATCGCATCCGCTCTCGGGAAGGGCCGTTATTTTTCTTACACGTCAGCAGAGGATATTTTTAATGAATTGAGAGAAGCAAGCCGAGGCGGGATTGCTGATTATTCAGGCATCACATACGACAGGCTCAGACGTGAAGGCGGCATTCATTGGCCATGTCCGGAACCTGATCATCCCGGAACAGGGCGTTTGTTTGCGGACTCATTTGCACACCCGGATCAAAAAGCAGCACTAAGTGTGATTCCAATCGAACCGGCTGTTCCAAAAGAAAATCCGACAGCCGATTATCCGCTGTATTTAACGACAGGCAGGGTCATGGCCCATTACTTAACAGGCGTCCAAACGAGAAAAAGCGCCGCCCTTGCCGCGAGACACTTTGAATCATTTATGGAAATTCATCCACAAACAGCAGAGACCTACAATATCAAGGACCGTGTACTGGTAAAAATAGAATCCCCTCGGGGAAGCATCATCGTCCGCAGCAAATTATCAGAACAAATCAGAAAAGACACCATTTTTGTTCCCATCCACTGGGCAGATGCTCAAAATGTGAATTATTTAATCGGCGAAGCTTTAGATCCAGACTGTAAAATGCCCGGTTTTAAGGTATGCGCCGTCCGAATCAGACCTATTTAAATTTTTCATAAATTTTTTAGAACTTTTCGTATATTTTGTTACATTTTATAACATGTATCTTAAATATTCCTTTTTGCTGTGCTACGCTGAAAAAAACATTGATAAGGAGCGGATCATCTGATGGGAAAAAAACAGCTAGTTCTTGTTGGAAATGGAATGGCCGGGGTAAGGGCCATTGAAGAAATATTGAGTGTTGCAAAAGACGAGTTTCAGATCACAATTTTCGGTGCCGAACCGCATCCCAACTACAACCGAATCCTTTTGTCAAAAGTGCTTCAAGGCGATACAGATATTAAAGATATTACGTTAAACGATTGGGACTGGTACGAAGAAAACAATATTCAATTGTATACAAATGAAACAGTCATCAAAGTGGACACGGAAAACAAAACAGTCATCACAGATACAGACAGAATCCAGCCTTACGATGAGTTGATCCTGGCAACAGGCTCTGTCCCTTTTATCCTTCCGATCCCGGGCGCAGACAAAAAAGGGGTAACAGCTTTCCGGGACATAAAAGATACAGACACGATGCTCGCCGCGTCAAAACAATATAAAAAAGCGGCCGTCATCGGCGGTGGCCTCCTTGGTTTGGAAGCCGCACGCGGACTATTGAATCTAGGTATGGACGTGTCTGTCATCCACCTCGCGCCATTCCTCATGGAACGCCAGCTTGATGCAACGGCAGGACGCCTGCTGCAAAACGAGTTAGAAAAACAAGGCATGACCTTTTTACTTGAAAAGCAAACCGAAGAAATTGTCGGGGATGGCCGTGTTGAAGGTCTCCGCTTCAAAGACGGCACTAGCATTGAAGCTGATTTAGTCGTGATGGCTGTCGGCATTCGCCCGAATACACAGCTTGGCGCAGAAAGCGGCGTTCCGGTTAACCGCGGAATCATTGTCAACGATTATATGCAAACTGAAATCCCGCACATTTATGCGGTCGGCGAATGCGCTGAGCACCGGGGAATCGCATATGGGCTCGTGGCGCCGCTCTATGAACAGGCAAAAGTGCTGGCGAAGCATATTTGCGGCATTGAAACAAAACCGTATGAAGGCTCCGTTCTCTCCACTCAGTTAAAGGTTTCAGGTGTCGAGGTCTTCTCTGCCGGTGACTTTAACGAATCAGATGAGAAAAAAGCGATTAAGGTTTTCGATGAACAGGACGGCATCTATAAAAAAATTGTTCTGAAAGGCAATCAAATTGTCGGTGCTGTTTTATTTGGCGACAGCAGCGAGGGCAATCGCTTACTTTCTATGATTCAAAAAGAAGCCGATATTACTGAAACCTCTAAAATATCAATCTTACAGCCTCTCAACCAAGAAGCAGGCACGAGCATTACCGCAGCGATGAGCGACGATGAAATCATCTGCGGCTGTAACGGCGTGTCAAAAGGTGCAATTATTCAATCCATACAGGAAAAAGGCTGCTCGTCAACGGATGAGATCAAAGCATGCACCGGTGCATCCCGCTCATGCGGAGGCTGTAAGCCGCTCGTAGAAGAAATCCTCCAGCATACGCTCGGATCAGACTTTGATGCGTCAGCGCAAAAAGAAGCGATTTGCGGCTGCACCACATTGTCGAGAGACGAAGTCGTAGAAGAAATCAAAGCCAAAGGGCTGTCACATACAAGAGAAATCATGAACGTGCTCGGCTGGACAACGCCAGAAGGCTGTTCCAAATGCCGGCCGGCCCTGAACTACTACTTAGGCATGATCAATCCAACCAAATATGAGGATGACCGGACATCCCGCTTTGTTAACGAACGAATGCACGCCAATATTCAAAAAGACGGAACATATTCAGTCGTTCCCCGGATGTACGGCGGCGTGACCAACTCCACAGATTTGCGCAAGATCGCCGATGTCGTCGACAAATATGAGATCCCGCTCGTGAAAATGACAGGCGGCCAGCGAATTGATCTTATCGGCGTGAAAAAAGAAGACCTTCCGAAGGTATGGGAAGATCTTGATATGCCGTCAGGCTACGCGTACGGAAAGACACTGCGCACAGTCAAAACATGCGTAGGCGAGCAATTCTGCCGCTTCGGCACGCAAGACTCCATGGCACTGGGCATTGCGCTTGAAAAAAAATTTGAAGGACTGAATACACCTCATAAAGTGAAAATGGCCGTGTCTGCCTGCCCGCGGAACTGTGCGGAATCCGGCATTAAGGACCTTGGTGTTGTCGGGATTGACGGAGGCTGGGAGCTTTATGTCGGCGGAAACGGCGGAACTCATTTACGTGCCGGTGATTTGCTGATGAAGGTGAAAACAGATGAAGAAGTCTTAGAATACGCAGGCGCTTACCTGCAATATTACCGGGAAACCGCGAACTATCTGGAGCGTACTTCCGCATGGCTTGAGCGCGTCGGTTTATCCCATGTCCAATCCGTGCTAAACGATCCGGAAAAGCGGCAGGAGCTGAACGACAGAATGAATGAAACACTCTCTGTCCACAAGGATCCTTGGAAGAACTTCCTGGAAAACAAACAAACCTCTAAAGAGTTATTTGAAAATGTCGTGACCACATCATAATGACAAAAAACAATCATTGAGGAGGAATGGACATGGTAAACAAAGACGGAACAAAAGTATGTATCGGGAAAATTGAAGAATTGCCTGAACAATTAGGCAAAACAGTGTATATTGAAGATAAGGAGCTTGCGGTTTTCAAGCTTTCAAACGGAAGCATCCGCGCCATCGAAAACCGCTGCCCGCATAAGGGCGGCGTCCTGGCGGAAGGGATCGTCAGCGGAGGATATGTTTTCTGCCCAATGCACGACTGGAAAATCTCCTTAGAAGACGGAATTGTCCAAGAACCAGATCACGGATGCGTCAAAACATACGAAACGCTGATCGAGGGAGACCATGTTTATCTCGTATATTGATCAAAAGACCGGATCACTTTTAAGTGATCCTTCATTTTTTACAGTGACGGAAGGATGACATGATCATGAAGAACGGAATCGTATATTTCGTGGGAGCGGGTCCCGGCGATCCAGGGCTCCTCACCATCAAAGGAAAACAGGCGTTGGAGGAAGCAGATGTTATTTTATATGACCGCCTCGCCAACCCGAAGCTGCTCGAATTCGCATCACCGGACTGCCAGTTTATTTATTGCGGAAAACTGCCAGACCGCCACTTTATGAAACAAAGAGAAATCAACGCCCTGCTGGTTGAAAAAGCATCAATGGGGTTAACCGTTGTCCGTTTAAAAGGCGGAGATCCGAGTGTATTCGGCAGAGTCGGCGAGGAAGCAGATGCTCTTCATGAGCACGGCATCCGTTATGAAATAGTGCCGGGGATTACTTCTGGAATTGCAGCGCCGCTATATGCGGGCATCCCCGTTACACATCGGGATTTCGCATCGTCTTTTGCCATGATTACTGCGCATGATACATCTTTAAAAGGCACACCGAATCTCGACTGGGAAGGACTTGCCCGGAGCGTTCAAACCCTTGTCTTTTACATGGGCGTCAAGAATTTATCATATATTTGCCAGCAGCTCATCGCATACGGAAAATCGCCTTCTGTCCCTGTCATTGTGATCCAATGGGGTACGTGGGGCCGGCAGCGGAGCGTGAAAGGATCGCTTGAGAATATTCAGCAAAAAGTACAGGAACACCAAATCACAAACCCTGCGATTATCGTCATTGGAGATATCGTTCATTTTCAAACACACAGCTGGTTTGAAAGCCAACCACTCAACGGCCAGCACATAATGGTTGCCACTCATGGCGAGGATGAAGACCCGCTTGCAGACAAGCTGCGTGCTTCCGGTGCCGATGTCATCGAATGGCCGAAATGGCGGACTGAGAACATGCCTGTCAATGAAGAGATTCTTCGAAAGATCGGCACCTTTGAAGACATTTTCTTCACATCTCGCCGTGCGGTTTGTGAATTTTTCAAAGCACTGGCTTCTAAGAAAATCGACATCCGCCAGCTGACAGCCCGCCTAAGTGCGGCATCTGAACATGCAGAGACGGAGCTTAAAAACCGGGGGTTCCTCATCTCAGCCATTCAGCCTGATTCAGAAAAACGTCTTGTAGTCGGGAGTCGGCATGCAGTGGAAAACATGAAGAAGCATGAGTCCTGTTCGTTTTATATCACTCATGAAAACGTCATAGATGATCGATTCACCCACATGATTCAGCGAACCATCAGTGAATCTCCGCTGCACATGATCATATGCCCAAGCAAACCGTCCGTTCAGCAATTGATCAGCGCAGTCGAACAGATTGGCATTTCGCTGGAACCATCAGCAAGCCGGCCTCCTATCGTCTGCATAGGCGATAATCCAGCTGCCGGCACCTATGGATTCACAGCGGTCCAAGGACAGGATGAATTGTTTGAATTGATTCAGAATCAACAGGCGGAAAAAAAGCTTCTTCACAGCTGATTGCTCGCAGCCCTTTCCTTAAGGGCTGTTTTATTTATGCACCAATTTTTTGTGATGAGTTGAATACATCGCCATGTTCTCGGCCTTAGGGTCCAAATAAGCCTTCGCGCTGTTGACCGCTGTCGGGCCTTCCGTAAAGCCGCCGGCAATCAACCTCAGTTTACTTTCATAAAAAGCCGCGTCACCCGCAACAAACACACCCGGAAGATTCGTCCGCATATGTCTGTCAGCTTTCACCCTGCCTTCTTCAATCTCAAGCCCCCACTCCTTCATCGGTCCGAGATCAATTTTGAACCCATGGTTAATGATCAGGTCGTCAACCTCTATGTCTTTTCTATGGCCAGTCGCAGTATGACAAACAGCCACACTTTGGATGCGCTCTTCATCGCCGCTCAGCTGTTCCAGGCGATAAGGAGTGAGTACCCGCACCGATGATTGCTTCATCTTCGTCACGCTGCTTTCCATTCCGCCAAATTCCTCGCGCCGGTGAATGACAGTCACAGACGCCGCAATCGGTTCCAGCTCATTGGCCCAATCGACTGCAGTATCACCGCCGCCTGATATTACGACCCGCTTTCCTTTAAATGCATCAAGCTTCTCCACTCCATAATGAAGATTTTTGCCCGCATACCGGGTCGCATCCTCACTGTCAAACTCATTGACCTCAAGGGTTCCCATGCCGACAGCTAAAATCACGGTACGTGTATAATGCTTTTCTCCTTCAGAACTTGTTAGCACAATGGTGTCGTCTTCCAAGCGTTCAAATCCGGTTACACGCTGATTCAGCACGATATCAGGATCAAACGTCGCCGCCTGCTCCATCAGCTGCTTGACAAGCTGCTTCCCTGCAATTCCCGGTATTCCGCTGATATCGCGAATGATTTTCTCAGGAAAGAATAAAGACACCTTCCCTCCAAGCCGCGGCAAAAATTCGATTACTTTCGTTTTCAGCTCCCGCATTCCGCAGTAAAAAGCTGTAAACAGCCCGATCGGCCCCCCGCCTATAATCGTAACGTCATATACCTCTTGATACTCAGCCATCCGTCCTGCCTCCGTTCACCTCTATATCTAAACCGTTTTAATTGAGAATGAATATCAATGCAAAGTATATCATATTTCCCGAGCCTTTGTTTATTCATTTCTTCCCTTGTGGTCAATTGTTGAAAACTCTATAATAGGCAGAAAACAAATGGGAGAAACAGATGAAAAGACGAGTCGAAACAATCACTCTCGAAGGACACAAAATGGAATATTCTGTAATAGGCAGTGGAGCCCCCATTCTTGTCATGCATGGCGGGCATTCAAATTGTTACGAGGAATTCGGATACACGGCGCTGATTGAGCATGGGTATTCCATCATCACGCCTTCAAGGCCAGGCTATGGACGGACGTCAAAAGAGATTGGAAAAAGTCTGGCCGACGCCTGCCGTCTCTATGTGAATATATTAGATCATTTACAAATCGACAGTGTCCATGTGGTGGCCATCTCAGCAGGAGGGCCGAGCGGCATAAGCTTTGCCTCACATTATCCGGAAAGGGTAAACACTCTGACCCTGCAATCCGCGGTCACCAAAGAATGGCTCACCCCCAAAGATACTGAATATAAAATGGGGAAAATCCTCTTCCGCCCGCCGTTGGAAAAATGGATGTGGAAGCTGATTTCTTATCTAAATAACGCCTTCCCGCGTTTGATGTTTCAAGCCATGAGCCCACAATTCAGCACACTATCGTTTCAGCGAATCAAGTCTATGATGGATGAAAAAGACATAGAAGCATTTCGGAAAATGAACAGCCGGCAGCGCTCAGGTGAAGGATTTCTGCTTGACTTGTCACAAACAGCCGCTATCTCTTCAAAAGAGCTGCAGGCCATCTCATGCCCCGTACTGATTATGCAAAGTGTTTATGATGGGTTTATCGACAAGTCACATGCACATTATGCAAAAGAACATATTCCTGACGCTGTTCTCTGTCTGCTTCACTCATGGGGACACCTGATTTGGCTCGGGAAAGAAGCTGCCGAAACAGATAGAATCATACTTGAATTTTTGGAATCCTAAACAAAGTGAAACAATCCTTCCCCCTCCTCCGTCAAACAAGCAGTGCCCTTTTTCTGGTATGATAAGAGGCAGCTTACCATGAGCGGAGGTTTTATTGTGACAGCACAATCATCTTTTCTTCAGCTGAATTCTATTTTTATCAGCATTTTAATAGAAGCCATTCCGTTTATTCTGATTGGCGTCATACTTTCCGGAATCATTCAAATGTTTGTTTCTGAAGAAATGATTGCAAGGATCATGCCAAAGAACCGCTTTCTCGCCGTTTTATTCGGTGCGCTAGCCGGCGTATTATTTCCCGCCTGCGAATGCGGTATTATCCCGATTACAAGGCGGCTTCTGCTAAAGGGGGTTCCTCTGCATGCGGGCGTTGCGTTCATGCTGACCGCGCCGATCATCAATCCTATCGTCTTATTTTCTACTTTTATTGCGTTCGGGAATAGATGGAGCGTTGTCTTTTATCGGGGCGGACTGGCGCTCGCCGTTTCGGTGATCATTGGGATCATCTTATCCTATCAATTTAAAGATAACCAGCTTTTAAAGCCTCATGAACCCGGGCAACACCATCATCATCATCACCACACCCTGTTACAAAAGCTGGGTGGGACGTTGCGTCATGCCATTGATGAATTTTTCTCCGTGGGGAAATATTTAATTATCGGCGCCTTTATCGCAGCCGCTATGCAGACGTATGTCAAAACATCCACACTGCTTGCGATCGGGCAGAATGATGTATCCTCTTCCCTTGTGATGATGGGGCTGGCGTTTGTCTTATCGCTTTGTTCAGAAGTTGATGCGTTCATCGCATCTTCCTTCAGCAGCACATTTTCATTAGGATCGTTAATTGCCTTTCTCGTGTTTGGTGCGATGGTGGATATTAAGAATCTATTGATGATGCTTGCGGCCTTCAAAAAACGATTTGTTTTCCTGCTGATTACGTACATTGTCGTGCTCGTCTTGGCGGGATCACTATTGGTAAAGGGGTGATTGAGTGTTTCGTCTATTGGTGCTGATGGGATTTACGTTTTTCTTTTATCATCTGCACGCCTCAGGAAATCTTACAAAATATATCAATATGAAATATGCCTATCTTTCCTTTATTGCGATCTTCCTGTTGGCCATTTTGACAGCCGTTCAAGCATATGTGTTTATCAAATCGCCGGATAAAGGCGGGCATCACAATGATCATGATTGCGGGTGCGGCCATGATCACGAGCATGACCATGAACAAAACAAGCCATTTTATCAGCGTTATTTGATTTATCTTGTTTTTCTTTTTCCTTTGGTGTCGGGAATCTTCTTCCCGATTGCGACGCTTGACTCATCCATTGTCAAAACAAAGGGGTTCTCGTTTAAAGCGATGGAAAGTGGAGATCATTACTCCCAAACACAGTATTTGCGGCCTGACGCCAGTCTTTATTATGCGCAAGACAGCTACGACAAACAGATGAAACAGCTGTTTAATAAGTATTCCAGCAAGAAAGAGATTTCTCTGACCGATGATGACTTCCTAAAAGGAATGGAAACCATTTATAACTATCCGGGTGAATTTCTCGGTCGGACGATTGAATTTCATGGATTTGCGTATAAAGGAAATGCGATTAACAAAAACCAGCTGTTCGTATTGAGGTTTGGCATCATTCACTGTATCGCTGATTCCGGCGTATACGGGATGCTTGTGGAGTTTCCAGAGGACATGAACATCAAGGATGATGAATGGATTCAAATTAAGGGCACGCTGACCTCAGAATATTACCAGCCATTCAAGTCGACTCTCCCTGTCGTGAAAGTAACCGACTGGAATACCATAAAAAAACCTGATGATCCGTACGTTTACAGAGGATTTTAAGTGAAGACGAAACCAGTACAAGTACTGGTTTCTTTTTTATTTCTTTTTCATCAGCATCAAATCAAGATACAGCTGGCACCGCGTCCTGAAATCGTTCAAATCGATCGACGTCATTTCGGTAATCTGTTTGATGCGGTAATTCAGTGTATTTTGGTGAATAAACAGCTGTTCAGCTGCAGGTTTTGTTTTGCAGTTATTGAGGAGGTAGATTTCCAAGGTTTTAAGCAGCTCGGTGCTGCTTTCTTGGTCTTTCGCTTTTAATAAAGCCAAATCCTTATTCTCGTATTCTAAAAATTCGTTTTTCTGTTCGATGCTTTCTAAATAGCGGTAAATGCCGAGTTTGGCATATTCATATGGAATGTTTTCCTGATTGCCGGTGATTTCTGCGGCTTTGATGACTTCAAGTGCTTCTGTATAACTCTTGCCGAGTTTTAAAAGGTGATCATATTCATTTCCGATACCGATATAAATAGGGGTAGGTATTTTCTGAAAGTGAAAATGTGTTAACAGCTTGTTAATAAATTCTGAAGCTGCCGAGGAGACGGAGCTTTTTGGGGAAAAACTCGCAACGACGATGACAATATTTGATTCGATCGTTAAGACATGACTGACTTTATCCCGTAAATTCAGGTATGACCTGATATTTTCCTTTAAATCCTCAACCGCTTCCCCATCTCCATTCGCTGCGTGCAGGATCACAACTGAAAACATGGAAGGCAGCACGGTGTTGATTCTTTCGGCTTCCCGTCTGAGTTCCTTCTCAGTGGTAAATTGCTGATAAATCGCCCGTTTAATGAGATCTTCTGCTTTTTCTTCCTTTTCCTGTTTCAGCTTATTCGTTTTATAAATGATTTTCCCGACATGGAAAGAGGTCTCATACAAAAAGTCGAGTTCTTCTTCAGTCAGATTTTGGTCCAGCTCTTGAACCCAGATGTAGCCCATGACTTCCCCTTTGTGCTTTGCACTCACGACCACCCTCTGGTTTAACCCAATGCTTTCAATTTTATTGACGCGAAAAGGCTCAGGTTCGGTTTTCAGTTTTTCAATGATTCCATCCTTCAGGAACCTCTCGAAAATCTGCACCGGACATTTTTTTGAAAAAATAGTCTGCTGGTTGGCAGAATCAAAATGGTTAATATAGTAAGAATTATAGGCTAACAAAAAGAAATCCGCGCTTTCCAGTATGACTGGTTTTTGCAGTTCATAACTGATAAAATCAATCAGCTTATCAACATCTGAAAATGAAAAAACTCTCTCTAAAAGCTCTTCCATACCTTTTTCTCCTATACTTTTTTTACTTTAATCATATCCATACGGGGGCTTTTTGTATAGAAAAAAATACGTTTGTTTCCAAAAGAAAAAAACATCTGCTTAAAAGGAGAAAAGAGGAAAAAGGGACAATCCCTTCCTCCTCCTTTCCCTGTTTATTGTGACATTGTATCTTGGTAGTCTTTAAACTGGTCTGCGACAGCTTGTGACGGAGCCTGCGTCAATACACTGACGATAAAGACAGATAATAGACTCGCAGCAAAACCAGGTATGATTTCATACAGAACGTCCGAAAGACCGGCATTCGCCCAAATGATTACAGTTGCTGCTCCCACAATCATGCCGGCGAGTGCCCCCCATTTGGTCATTCGTTTCCAAAACAGACTGAGCAGTACAACCGGCCCGAATGATGCACCGAAGCCCGCCCAAGCATAGCTTACCAATCCAAGGATTGTATTATTTTTCTCCCAAGCAAGGAATAATGCGATGACAGAAATCACAAGCACAGCCATACGGCCCAAAAACACCAGCTCTTTATCAGATGCTGAGCGTCTGAACATCGACTTATACAAATCTTCTACCAGAGAGCTTGATGTCACAAGCAGCTGGGAAGAAATTGTACTCATAATTGCGGCCAAAATAGCTGAAATCAGAAAACCTGTGATAATCGGATGGAACAAAATATTCCCTAATTGAATAAAAATCGTCTCAGGGTCCTTCAGTGTCAAGCCATTCTTATGGTAATAAGCGATTCCGGCCAAACCGGTCAGCACAGCGCCAACTGCCGACAAAATCATCCAGCCCATCCCGATTCTGCGCGCTCTTTTGATCTCTTTGACAGACGTTATCGCCATAAAACGCACAATGATATGCGGCTGGCCAAAGTATCCCAAACCCCAGGCAAACAAAGAAATAATGCCAAGGACGCTTGTTCCTTTGAGCATATTAAACATATCTGGGTCAACAGAGCGGATTTCAGTAACGGTTTCACTTGCTCCCCCCGTGTGGAAAAACGTAACGATCGGAACAAGGATAAGTGCGGCAAACATAATGATTCCCTGAACAAAATCTGTCCAGCTGACTGCCAAAAAGCCGCCAAACAGGGTATATACCACAACCACACCAGTCACAACCCACAAGCCTGTATGATATTCCATCCCCAAAATACTGTTGAATAAAACCCCGCCGGATACCATTCCAGACGAAACATAAAATGTGAAAAAGACTAAGATCACAATCCCTGAAAACAGTCTCAGCAGCTTCGAATGGTCTCCGAAGCGATTCTCTAGGAACCCGGGAATTGTGATGGAATTCCCCGCTTGTTCAGTGTAGGTTCTCAGGCGTGGCGCAACATAGAGCCAGTTCGCCCATGCTCCAAGGCAAAGTCCGAATACAATCCAAACACCGCTCAGACCTGTTGAAAACATGGCACCCGGGAGCCCCATCAGCAGCCAGCCGCTCATATCGGCAGCACCGGCACTGAGAGCGGTTACCGCTGGACCCAAAGAGCGTCCTCCAAGCATGTAATCCGTCAGGTTTGACGTGCGCTTGTAAGCAAAGTAGCCGATCAGCAGCATCCCCGCCATATAAATACAAATCGAAATAATCAGCTGTGTGTTTTCTATGGCACTTCCTCCTCTTTTTTATGGTATATGGATGAAATGGACATCCCCGCAGGGAGGATGCCCATTTAGTCCCGCTTTAGAACATTTCACTGATTGTTTTAGCCTGCATGTGCAGTGCCAAGTAATCCGGTCCGCCTGCTTTTGAATCCGTTCCGGACATTTTGAAGCCGCCAAACGGATGGTACCCGACGATAGCGCCTGTACAGTTGCGGTTGAAGTACAGATTTCCGACATGGAATTCCTGTTTCGCACGCTCGATGTGCTTACGGTTATTAGTGATAACTGCGCCTGTCAAACCGTATTCAGTATTGTTTGCGACTTCTAAAGCTTCATCAAAGTTTGACACTTTAGAAAATGCAACGACAGGTCCAAAAATTTCTTCCTGCATGAGTCGTGCTTTCGGATCAAGGTCAGCGAAGATCGTCGGTTTGATGAAGTATCCTTTCGAATCGTCACCAGTGCCGCCGCTTACTAAACGCCCTTCCTGTTTTCCGATCTCAATATAGCTCATAATTTTATCATAAGAACCTTGGTCAATGACAGGTCCCATATAAACATCCGCACTGTCAGGTTTTGCTGTTACTTTAGATTCCGTAATTTCAATGACACGCTTCAATACCTGATCATACACTTTTTCATGGACTACTGCACGTGAACCTGCAGAACATTTTTGTCCCGCAAAGCCGAACGCTGATGTAAAGATGGATTGAGCTGCCAATTCAATGTCCGCATCCTCATCGACAACAACCGTATCCTTACCGCCCATTTCAGCGATAACACGCTTTAAGTGCTGCTGTCCAGGCTGAACCTTCGCCGCACGTTCAAAAATTCTCGTACCCACTTCTCTTGACCCCGTAAATGTGATAAGGCTTGTTTTCGGATGGTCCACAAGGTAGTCACCGACTTCCGCTCCGCTGCCAGGAACAAAGTTGACTACGCCTTTTGGCAATCCGGACTCTTCTAGGACCTCAACGAATTTTGCAGCAATGACAGGTGTAGCACTCGCAGGTTTTAGAACTACTGTGTTTCCAGTAACGATCGGCGCCACTGTTGTTCCTGCCATGATCGCAAACAAGAAGTTCCAAGGCGGAATAACAACTGTTACACCAGTTGGTGTGTACACATATTGGTTTTTCTCGCCTTCACGGCTGTTGACCGGTTTGCCTTTTGCCAGTTCGATCATTTGGCGCGCATAATACTCCATGAAGTCAATCGCTTCAGCTGTATCAGCGTCCGCTTCGTTCCAAGGCTTTCCTGCCTCTTTTACAAGCAAAGCGGAAAATTCATGTTTTCTTCTGCGGACTTTAGCAGCAGCGCGGAACAGGACAGCTGCTCTTTCTTCAGGAGACGTGTATCTCCACTCTTCGAACGCTTTCGCAGCCGCTTCAATTGCTTGCTCAGCGTGCTCTTGAGTAGCTTTTGACACTCGGCCGACGATTTCTTCTTTATCTGCCGGGTTGATCGAAACGATTTTCGCTTCTGTTTCCACTCTCTCGCCGTTAATGACTAGCGGATAGTCTTTACCTAAATATTCGCTTACTGTCGCAAGCGCTTTTTTAAACGCTTCCACGTTGTTTGGATCCTGGAAATTTGTGAATGGTTCGTGTTTGTAAGGTGTTGTCATATTAATCTCTCCTTTTTTTACTTCTTTGTCATTCCTTTGAAAGCGAATGCAATGTTTGACGGACGTTCTGCAAGGCGTCTCATAAAGTAGCCGTACCAATCTTCGCCGTATGGCAGGTAGACTCTCATGTTATAACCTTCTTTTACGAGGCTGAGCTGGGTTTGCGACCGCATGCCGTACAGCATCTGAAATTCAAACTGGTCATTGGCGATGCCATTTTCTTTGGCAAGCTGCTTTGTATAATCGATCATTTTGTCGTCATGTGTGGCAATCGCTGTATAGTGACCGTTTAAGAGCTGCTTTCGGATGATTTTTTTGTAATTTTCATCGACATCGCTTTTCTCCGGATAAGCTACTTTTTCTGACTCTTTATAAGCTCCTTTTACAAGGCGAAGGAACGGGTTTAAAGAATCTAAATCGTCAATATCTTTTTCCGTCCGATACAGATAGGCTTGCAGCACTGTGCTAACATATTCGTATTTCTTTCTGAAATCTTTGAAAATATCAAGCGTTTTCTGGCATCTGACTTCATCTTCCATGTCGATGGTGACCATAATTTTATGCTTCTCGGCCGTCTGGAGGATTTTCGTCATATTTTCATACACCAGATCCATATCTATATCCAGACCTAGAGACGTCATTTTTAAAGAAACGTGTGAGTTCAGCTGCTGATCCGCAATCGTCGCAATGGTTTGAATACATTCTTCCGTACGCTCCCGAGCGACCGCAGCGCTGTTTACAAACTCGCCTAAATGATCGACAGTAACTGACAAACCTTGGCTGTTAAGCTGTCGAATGGTCGGGATTGAACTGTTAAAATCATTCCCTCCGATAATTTTACCCGCTGCTACTCTGCTTCCCCAGTTCTTTGCCATTTTATTGAGAAAGCCGCTTTTGGATAAAAATAAGAAAAAATCTCTTGTGATCACTTCCAACCTCAACACCCCGCAATCTAAGAAGTATTTGTATGAGTTTATTGTAAATGGACAAAACCAACGTTCACAATATTCTCGAAATACAAAGAATCTGATTATTTTTGTGGTTTTGCCACAATCAGATAGTTAGAAAGTCGGGGAATCCTGTCGAATAATAGAGAAAGGAAGCGACAAAAATCATCAGCTTCCTCCATCCTTCCACACTTCTTCAACCGTATTCAAAAACAAACGATTCAATTTAGGTGTCATATCCTTGTGTTCTGCTTTCAGCGTTTTTGCCGCTTCCATGATTCTTTCAATTTCCGTTTCAATGAATTGGTGAATGACTTGAATTCTTGCTTCGAGATCAAGCTCTTCACCTCTTTTTTTCCTTTCAAGCAAGGTTTCCATTTCTGCCTTCAGCTCTGCGTCAGTAACAAGTTCATTCATCAGAACAGTAAAATCCATTGGCGGAATGGTTCCGTGCTTTTCAATCCATTTGCAAGCCAGAATAGGCCGAAGCACGTAGAAATACTTTTTGATTTTAACCTCTTGCCCTTGAAGGTAATCTTTGACGTTCCTTCTCGCCATATTGATATAGTGGTACACGCTTGCTTCAGGCTTAAATGCCTCCGTGCGCAGTTTTCTTAACTGCTCTGCAGTCGTAAATGCTTCGTAGTACACAATGTCTGAGGACAGCCATTCAAGGAGCGGCGGGTTTGATTTTTTGAAGAGGCGCAGCGTCTTTCTCAGCTCCCAGCCGCTGATATCCAGCAAATCGTGAATCGGTTCCTCAATGACATCACGCTCCTGCTCAATTGAAAAATACCATTCCTTTTTCGGCACATAAATAAAGCGGACATCGTAATCACTGTCCTGCGACGGGAATCCCCATGCGCGGCTTCCTGACTCAACGGCATATACGATTTTGACTCCGTATGAAAGCTCAATTCGTTTTAATTCATCAATGATCCTTTGTTTCATTTCTATTCGTCTCCAGTCTGTTCTCATTCCTGCAGTTTGCAGAAAAAAACCGCCAGATGTTGTGCGGCGGCTATTCACGTTTATCAGCCTTTAAGATGCTGCTTAAAGAAAGCAAGTTTTTCTGTTTGAAAGGCAGGGATATACTCATGCCCGAAGTAGCGGTACACTTTGAGCTCTTTCTCTGTCTCCAAGTGGTTGTATGCGGCAAACACGGTGGACGGCGGCGTGACCTTGTCAATCAGACCGATCGACATCAGAACAGGGACCTTCACTCGGTCAGCGAGATTCATAATATCGAAATATGAAAGTGTCTTCATCGCCTTCTTTTCCGTTTCCGGGCTGCCATTTCTTCTAAAGAAGGAATTGATTTCAAGGTACGGCTGTTCAAGCGCGACATCAATGGCCCGTTCAAAGTTGCTTAAATAAGGATAATCGGCAACCGCGGCTTTCGGAATGTCTGACAGAGCCGCTGCGGCAATGGTTAAGCCGCCTCCTTGGCTTCCGCCTGTCACACCGATTCTTGTTTCGTCAACATCGTCAAAGCTGCTGATGACTTCAAGCGCGCGGACAGCGTCCAAATAAACGCCCCGGTAATAGTATGTATCTTTATCAAGGATTCCTTTCGTCATCCAGCCCAAAGCATGACCATGCGGAGAAATACTCGTATCCTCGCTGCTCTGCTGGCCGCGGACAAGCATGCCGAATGCGGCGTAACCGTGGAGCGCCCAGTTTACCATCTCATGAATCTCACCGTCATAGCTAGCGTTGTAGCCATGATATTTGACGATCGCCGGATGCGGCCCTTCCTTGTCAGGCACTGCGTACCATCCGGCAATGCTGGCGTTCCCGAAGCTTTTATATGTGAGGCGGTACACCTTGACTCCATCAGCAGGATAATCAACCAGCTGTAAATGAGGTGCTGCTTGGACTTTTGCAAGTTCATCCAAAGACGATTTCCAAAACTCAGAAAAATCGTTCGGTGCTGTTTTTTCAGGCTTATACGTTTGCAATTGGTCGAGCGGCAGATCGAAAAGTTGCATTTCCGATTATTCCCCTTTGTTTTATAAGATTTAGTTTGTATTCCTATATTACCATTTTCAAGACCTGTTTTCTAAATATTTTCGCTTTTGTTTTCCAAACAGCCTTCATCAAACGTTTGTTTAAGACTATCCCGGCTCAGTTCCATAAAGGCCTGGGCTGTCAGGCTGATGTAGCGATTCTTTAAAAATACAAAGACGAGGGTTCGTGATGGCGCGGATTCAATAGATAAATAGATCACACCCGGATCTTTATCCCTTCTGACCATATTCGGCGCCATTGTCACACCTAAGCCGTTGGCCACAAGAGATTGGGCAGTTTCAATATGGCTCGTTTTAAAGGCAGTATTCGGCTTAAAGCCGCTTTTCGCACAGAGATCGAGAACTGTCCTGCGAAATCCGAAACCTTCTTTTAACAGAATAAATGGCACGTGCCTTACCATTTCCAGAGGCACGCACGGCTGGCGGCCCTCCTCACCTTCCAGCGCTTTCTCAATCAGCGCGGTCATTTCAGGCGGCATCCACCTTTGCTTTTCCTTCGGCACTGCGAGAACAATCGGTTCCGTGAGCAAGGGTATAATGGAGAGCCGCTCATCCTCGATCGGCAAGGATAAGACAGAAAGGTCAACCTCTCCCTTTGCTGTCATCTCCTCTAAACAAACCGGATCTTTTTCAACAAGCTGAACCTCCACATGAGGATAACGCGCCAAAAACTGCTTCAGCAGAGGCGGAAAGAGATATCTCCCCGTTACTGCGGGAATTCCAATGGAGAGCTTGTGCCCGAGCCCCTGCGACCTCTCCTGCATCTCCCGGAGCAAGTCATCTCTAGAACGAATGATGTCCTCGGCTTTTTCAATGAAACGCCTGCCGTGGGGTGTCAGCGTAACAGAGCCGTGGGATCTATGAAAGAGAGTGAGCCCAAGCTCAGCCTCAAGCTTTTTGATTTGCTGGCTGAGTGACGGCTGAGCGATATGAAGATGCTCCGCTGCCTTTGTAAAGCTTTGTTGCTTGGCAATTTCCGCTGCATATTCCATCACTTTAATATCCATACCAGCCTCCATAGGTTGAACCTATCGTTTTTATCATTTTTATATCTTGGACGAATCGTAACAGAAATTGCTAACATAATCCATAATAACATTTGCAAAAAAAGGAGATGGCTTTGATGACAAATGAAACACCGTTTTCTAAAAACGCTGAGATGTACCGGGATGAGAAGGTATTTGCCCAGGGGGAAGATTTAGGGGTAATGATCAAAATGGCGGAATGCCGGGCTGAGCAGCGGGTGCTGGATATCGGAGCGGGTGCTGGCCATACAGCGCTGGCATTTTCCCCATATGTACAGGAGTGCATCATCGGTATTGATGCGACAAAAGAGATGGTAGAGATTGCGTCCTCCTTTGCGCAAGATAAAGGAGCAGGAAACGTACGCTTTCAGCTAGGAACCGCAGAGTCACTCCCCTTCCCCGACAATTCATTTAATCTCATCACCTGCCGATACGCGGCCCACCATTTTTTAGATGTCCGCAAAGCCGTCAGCGAAGTTGCACGCGTGCTGAAAAAGGACGGACGTTTTCTCTTGGTCGATCATTACGCGCCTGAAGATTCCGTTCTTGATGAATTTATCAATCAGCTGAACCGGCTCCGAGACCCTTCCCATGTCCGCGAAAGCTCATTATCAGAATGGCAGTCGATGTTCACCGCTAATCAGCTGGGCTATCAAGAAGTCCAAAAGTGGAATTTGCCGATTCAATACGAAAGCTGGATCAAGCGGAGCGGAACTCCCGCCGACCGGGAAAAGCAAATCATCACCCACCTGAATGACGCCTCAGACGAAGCACGTGACATGTTCCACATCAAAATGAATCAGAACGGACAGCCCGGCTCGTTTTGCTTAAAAGCGATTTTGATACAGGGCATAAAACGATAAAAAAAGCCGTGCGCACTGATATTATCCCCTCTAAGTAGACAGTGTAAAAAGCCCACTTTTCAAAAGTGGCTGTTACACTATACTT
>NZ_JALAYA010000033.1:10006-10545 GCF_026796395.1 Bacillus sp. T17B1 | reverse complement strand
CTGTCACTCGTCACTGAACCAGAAAAACAAGCGCTTCTGGAGGCATGGAAGGGCAAAACGCTGCCTGTGCCGACAGACAAAACCGTTCATCAGCTATTTGAAGAAACGGCTCAGCGCTACAAAGACCGCCCGGCTGTTACATACAACGGCCAGTCATGGACGTACGGCGAGCTGAATGCGAAGGCGAACCGTCTTGCCCGGATTCTGATCGACTGCGGTATCAGCGCGGATGAACGCATCGGCATCCTCACGAAGCCGTCGCTGGAAATGTCCGCCGCGGTGCTCGGCGTCTTAAAGGCGGGAGCGGCGTTTGTGCCGATTGATCCTGACTATCCGGAACAGCGGATTGACTATATCCTACAGGACAGCGGTGCGAGACTTCTCTTGAAACAGGAAGGCATCGCAGTGCCGGACAGCTATACGGGCGAGGTCATTCTTCTCGACGGCAACCGTACAATCCTGAGTTTGCCGCTTGATGAAAATGATGAGGAAAATCCGCAGACTGACACTACCGCGGATCACCTTGCTTATATGATTTA
>NZ_JALAYA010000033.1:0-9995 GCF_026796395.1 Bacillus sp. T17B1 | reverse complement strand
GCCGAGCTTCACGTCATTGATGAAGCGATCCGCCTTGATATCATCCGCTTGAACGATTATTTCGAAACGAACGGGGTGACGATCACCTTCCTGCCGACGCAGCTGGCGGAACAGTTTATGGAGCTAGAGAATACGTCACTCCGCGTATTGCTGACAGGCGGAGACAAGCTGAAGCGTGCCGTGAAACAGCCATACAGGCTCGTCAACAACTACGGGCCGACTGAAAATACGGTCGTTGCCACAAGCACAGAAATCAATCCGGAGGAAGGCTCGCTTTCCATCGGGCGGGCGATCGCCAATACGAGAGTATACATTCTCGGCGAGGGCAATCAGGTTCAGCCTGAAGGCGTGGCCGGAGAGCTTTGCGTGGCGGGACGCGGACTGGCGCGAGGCTATCTGAATAAAGAAGACGAAACCGCGAAGCGGTTTGTCGCTGATCCGTTTGTGCCGGGTGAACGCATGTACCGCACCGGCGATTTGGTGAAGTGGGTGAACGGCGGCATCGAATACATCGGCCGGATTGACCAGCAGGTCAAGGTTCGCGGTTATCGGATCGAGCTCTCGGAAATCGAAGTGCAGCTCGCTCAGCTTTCTGAGGTGCAGGATGCGGCGGTGACAGCTGTCAAAGATAAAGGCGGNNCTGCCGGACTATATGATCCCGGCGTTCTGGGTGACGCTGGACGAACTTCCGGTTACGGCAAACGGAAAGGTTGACCGTAAAGCATTGCCTGAGCCGGACATCGAAGCGGGGAGCGGAGAATACAAAGCGCCGTCCACCGACATGGAAGAGCTGCTTGCCGGCATTTGGCAGGACGTGCTCGGTATTTCTGAAGTCAGTGTCAGTGACAATTTCTTCTCGCTCGGCGGAGATTCCATCAAAGGAATCCAGATGGCGAGCCGCTTGAACCAGCACGGCTGGAAGCTGGAAATGAAAGATCTCTTCCAGCACCCGACGATCGAAGAGCTGACCCAATACGTGGAGCGTGCCGAAGGCAAACAGGCAGACCAAGGCCCAGTGGAGGGCGAGGTCATTCTGACGCCGATTCAGCGCTGGTTCTTTGAAAAGAATTTCACGAACAAGCACCACTGGAACCAATCAGTGATGCTTCACGCCGCGAAGGGCTTTGATCCTGAACGGGTGGAGAAAACATTGCAGGCGCTGATCGAACATCATGACGCACTCCGCATGGTTTATCGTGAGGGGACGAAAGAGGTCGTTCAATACAACAGAGGACTTGAAGATGCTTCAGCTCAATTGGAGATCATCCAAATCGAGGGTCAAGCGAAAGATCATGAAGACCGCATAGAGAGAGAAGCGGAACGGCTGCAAAGCAGCATCGACTTGCAGGAAGGCGGCTTATTAAAAGCAGGCTTGTTCCAAGCGGAAGACGGAGACCACTTGCTTCTTGCCATTCACCACTTAGTGGTTGACGGCGTGTCATGGCGGATTTTACTGGAGGATTTCGCCGCGGTATATACACAGCTTGAACAAAGCAATGAACCGGTTCTCCCACAGAAAACACATTCATTTGCGGAGTATGCAGAGAGATTACTAGACTTCGCGAACTCCAAAGCCTTTTTGAAAGAAAAAGAGTATTGGAGAAAGCTTGAAGAACAGATTGTCGCGGCAAAGCTTCCGAAGGATCGTGAATCTAGTGATCAGCGAATGAAACATACAAGGACAATCGAATTTTCGCTGACTGCTGAAGAGACAGAACAGCTCACCACAAAGGTGCATGAGGCATATCACACAGAAATGAATGATATTTTGCTGACGGCATTCGGATTGGCGATGAAGGACTGGACAGGTCAGGATCGAGTAAGTGTTCATTTAGAGGGGCATGGACGTGAAGAAATTATAGAAGACCTGACCATTTCCCGGACAGTCGGCTGGTTTACGAGTATGTACCCGATGGTACTCGATATGAAGCATGCTGATGATCTGGGCTACCAGCTGAAGCAAATGAAAGAAGATATCAGACATGTACCGAATAAGGGAGTCGGTTACGGCATTCTCCGCTATTTGACGGCGCCGGAACATAAAGAAGATGTGGCGTTCTCGATTCAGCCGGATGTCAGCTTTAACTACTTAGGACAGTTCGATGACATGTCGGATGCAGGCTTGTTCAAGAGATCAGAGCTGCCGTCAGGACAGTCGTTAAGCCCGGAAACAGAAAAGCCGAACGCGCTCGATGTTGTCGGATACATTGAAAACAGGAAACTGACGATGTCAATGGCCTATCATTCTCTTGAATTTCATGAAAAAACGATAAAGACATTCAGCGACAGCTTTAAAGCCCATCTTCTCAGAATCATTGAACATTGCCTATCTCAAGATGGAACGGAACTGACGCCGAGTGACCTTGGCGACGACGATTTGACGCTGGATGAACTGGATAAATTAATGGAAATTTTCTAATAGAGGTGGCATATGAGCAAAAAATCGATTCAAAAGGTGTACGCACTGACACCGATGCAGGAGGGAATGCTGTATCATGCGATGCTTGATCCGCATTCTTCCTCGTACTTCACACAATTAGAGCTTGGGATTCACGGTACATTTGATCTTGAAATCTTTGAGAAAAGCGTCAATGAACTGATTCGGTCATACGATATTCTCCGTACGGTATTTGTGCACCAGCAGCTGCAAAAACCGCGTCAGGTCGTGTTAGCGGAACGCAAAACAAAGGTGCACTATGAAGATATCAGTCATGCGGACCAAGACCGCCAGAAAGAGTACATTGACCGGTATAAACAAGATGTGCAGCGCCAAGGTTTTAACCTGGCAAAAGACATATTGTTCAAGGTGGCTGTTTTCCGTCTAGATGCAGATCAGCTGTATCTTGTCTGGAGCAATCATCATATTATGATGGACGGCTGGAGCATGGGCGTCCTCATGAAAAGCCTGTTCCAAAACTACGAAGCGCTTAGAGCAGGCCGAACACCGGCAAACGGTCAGGGAAAGCCTTATTCCGACTACATCAAGTGGCTTGGAAAACAGGACAATGAAGAAGCGGAGAGCTACTGGAGCGAACGCTTGGCGGGTTTTGAACAGCCGAGCGTGCTCCCGGGCCGCCTGCCTGAGAAAAAAGACGAATACGTTAACAAAGAATATTCATTTACATGGGACGAAAAACTGGTTGCCCGCATTCAACAAACCGGAAACCGCTATCAAGTGACAGGGCCCAACCTGTTTCAGGCTGTTTGGGGCATTGTTCTAAGCAAATACAACTTTGCGAATGACGTTGTCTTCGGCACGGTTGTATCGGGCCGGCCGACTGAAATCAACGGGATTGAAACGATGGCGGGGCTGTTTATCAACACCATCCCGGTTCGGGTGAAAGTCGATCGAGATGCTGCTTTCGCTGATATTTTCTCAGCTGTTCAGCAGCATGCAGTCGAGGCGGAGCGCTATGATTACATACCGCTCTATGAGATTCAAAAGCGCTCAGCCCTTGATGGCAATCTCCTGAACCATCTGGTCGCGTTTGAAAATTATCCGCTTGATCAAGAGCTTGAAAACGGCAGCATGGAAGACCGGCTCGGATTTTCTATCAAGGTAGAAAGCGCATTTGAGCAAACGAGCTTCGATTTCAATTTGATTGTGTATCCAGGCAAAACGTGGACTGTCAAAATCAAATATAACGGAGCCGCCTTTGATTCCGCTTTTATCGAACGGGCAGCGGAGCACCTTACCCGCATGATGGAGGCGGCTGTCGCTCAGCCGGACGGTTTTGTCCGTGAGTACGGGCTTGTTGGAGACGAAGAGCAGCGGCAAATTGTCGAGGTGTTTAACCAGACGAAAGCCGAACTTCCAGAAGGAATGGCTGTTCATCAAGTGTTTGAAGAACAAGCGCAGCGAACACCGGCAAGCACCGCTGTCGTATATGAAGGAGCTGAGCTGACATACCGTCAGCTGAATACAGCGGCAAACCGTCTGGCGAGAAAGCTTGTCGAACTAGGTCTTCAAAAAGGGGAAACAGCTGCGATTATGAACGATCGCTCTGCAGACACCGTTGTCGGCATGCTGGCTGTGTTAAAAGCAGGCGCCGCCTATGTGCCGCTTGATCCCGCGCTTCCTGAAGACCGTCTTCGTTTCATGGCGGAGGACAGCTCGATTCGGATGGTCTTGTCCGGAAAGTCTTATACAGAGCAGGCGCATCAGCTGCAAGTGCCGGTACTTACACTGGACAGCGGGTTTGAAGAGAGTGAAGCGGCTGACAATCTCAATCTGCCATCCGCACCGTCTGATTTGGCATACATCATGTATACTTCTGGCTCAACGGGTAAACCGAAAGGCGTCATGATCGAACATAAAAGCATTTTGCGCCTCGTTAAAAATGCAGGATACGTTCCGATTCATGAAGAGGACCGCATGGCGCAAACGGGCGCTGTCAGCTTTGATGCCGGCACTTTTGAGGTATTCGGCGCACTGCTGAATGGCGCAGCGCTTTATCCAGTCAAAAAAGAGACGCTGCTTGATGCGAAACAATTTGCGGCATTCCTGCGTGAGCAGAGAATCACGACCATGTGGCTGACATCACCATTATTCAACCAGCTTGCTGCAAAGGATGCCGGCATGTTCGGCACACTGCGCCATGTAATCATCGGCGGAGACGCACTCGTGCCGCATATTGTCAGCAAAGTAAAACAGGCATCGCCGTCGCTTTCGTTGTGGAACGGATACGGCCCGACAGAAAACACGACATTTTCAACAAGTTTTCTGATCGACCGTGAGTATAGCTACTCTATTCCAATCGGGAAGCCTATCGGAAATTCGACTGCCTACATCATGGATGAACAGCAGCGCCTGCAGCCAATTGGCGCGCCCGGCGAGCTGTGCGTCGGCGGAATCGGTGTAGCGCGAGGATATGTCAATCTTCCTGAGCTGACGGAGAAGCAATTTTTTGAAGATCCGTTCAGACCGGGTGAAAGGATTTATCGCACTGGCGACTTGGCGAGATGGCTGCCGGACGGCAATATCGAATTTTTAGGTAGAATCGACAATCAAGTGAAGGTGCGGGGCTTCCGAATTGAGCTTGGCGAAATTGAAACAAAACTGAACATGGCAGAGCATGTAACAGAGGCTGCAGTGATCATCCGCAAGAACAAAGCAGATGAAAATGAAATTTGCGCGTACTTTACGGCGGATCGTAAAGTGTCTGTCAGCGGGCTGAGAAAAACGCTGTCTGAATCTTTGCCGGATTATATGGTTCCTGCCCATTTGATTCAGATGGACAGCCTGCCGCTCACGCCGAACGGTAAAATTAACAAAAAAGAACTGCCTGCGCCTCAATCAGAAGCCGTGCAGCAGGAGTACGCAGCGCCAGAGACAGAGAGTGAAAAGAAATTAGCGGAGATCTGGGAAGGGGTACTCGGCGTCAAAGCGGGCGTTACCGATAACTTCTTTATGATCGGCGGCCATTCTTTGAAAGCGATGATGATGACGGCGAAAATTCAAGAGCATTTTCATAAGGAAGTGCCGATTAAAGTGCTTTTTGAAAAGCCGACTATTCAAGAACTGGCGCTGTATTTGGACGAGAACGATAGCAAGGAGGAGCAGACGTTTGAACCGATCAAGCAAGCACCTTATCAGCAGCATTATCCTGTATCCCCGGCCCAGCGGAGAATGTATATCCTCAATCAGCTTGGACAAGAAAACACAAGCTACAATGTCCCCGCTGTACTTTTGCTGGAGGGAGAAATAGATAAAGAACGGCTGGAAAAGGCGATTCAGCAATTAATCAACCGGCACGAAATCCTTCGTACATCGTTTGACATGATCGACGGAGAAGTTGCACAAACTGTTCATAAAAACGTATCGTTCGAGCTGGAGGCTGCCAAGGGACGGGAAGAAGACGCGGAGGAAATGATCAAAGCGTTCATTCAGCCGTTTGAATTAAACCGCGCGCCGCTCGTCCGTTCGAAGCTTGTCCAGCTTGAAGAAGAACGCCACCTGCTGCTGATTGACATGCACCATATCATTACTGACGGCAGTTCAACAGGCATTCTGATCGGTGATCTCGCCAAAATGTATCAAGGGGCTGATCTTGAGCAGCCGCAAATTCACTATAAAGATTACGCTGTTTGGCATAAAGAACATGCTGATCTTCAAAAGGATGAAGCGTATTGGCTTGATACCTTTAAAGGTGAGCTGCCGATTCTTGATCTTCCGACGGATTTTGAGCGGCCTGCTGAACGGAGCTTTGCTGGAGAGCGCGTGATGTTTGGGCTTGATAAACAGATGACGGCTCAAATCAAGTCACTCTTGGCAGAAACGGATACGACAATGTATATGTTTTTACTGGCGGCGTTCAATGTACTCCTTTCTAAGTACGCGTCACAGGACGATATCATTGTCGGATCGCCGACTGCGGGAAGAACACACCCTGATCTGCAAGATGTACCGGGGATGTTTGTCAACACGGTCGCACTAAGATCGGCGCCTGCGGGAGATAAAACGTTTGCGCAATTCCTTGAAGAAGTCAAAACAGCAAGCCTTCAAGCATTCAAGCATCAGAGTTATCCGCTTGAGGAACTGATTGAAAAGCTTCCGCTTACAAGGGATACAAGCCGAAGTCCGCTGTTCAGCGTGATGTTCAACATGCAGAACATGGAGATTCCATCATTGAGATTAGGAGACTTGAAGATTTCTTCATACTCCATGCTCCATCACGTGGCGAAATTTGATCTTTCCTTGGAAGCGGTCGAGCGAGAAGAGGATATCGGCCTAAGCTTTGACTATGCGACTGCCCTGTTCAAGGACGAGACGATTCGCCGCTGGAGCAGCCACTTTGTCAATATCATCAAAGCGGCCGCAGCTAATCCGAACGTTCGGCTGTCTGATGTAGACCTGCTTTCACCTACAGAAACGGCTGCTTTGCTTGAAGAAAGACATATGACTCAGATGACTGAAGCAACCTTTGCAGCTCTTTTCGAAAAACAGGCCCAGCAAACACCTGATCATTCTGCGGTGAGGTCTGGAGGAAATCTGCTGACCTATCGCGAGCTTGATGAACAGGCGAATCAGCTGGCGCATCATCTTCGTGCGCAAGGGGCAGGAAGTGAAGACATCGTCGCAATTGTCATGGATCGGTCAGCTGAGGTTATGGTATCGATTCTCGGTGTCATGAAAGCGGGGGCGACTTTCCTGCCGATTGATCCTGATACGCCTGAGGAACGCATCCGCTATTCATTAGAGGACAGCGGAGCGAGAATAGCGGTCGTAAACGAAAGAAACATGACGGCCATTGGGCAATTTGAAGGGGCAATCATCAACCTTGATAATGCTAAATGGAGAAATGAGAGTAAGGAGCACCTCTCTCCGATCTCCGGATCTCGCAATCTTGCATACGTCATTTATACGTCTGGTACGACCGGGAAGCCGAAGGGTGTGCAGATCGAGCATCGCAATCTGACAAACTATGTTTCTTGGTTTAGTGAAGAGGCGAGCCTGACGGAAACCGACAAGACTGTATTGCTTTCATCTTATGCATTCGACCTAGGCTATACGAGCATGTTCCCTGTACTTCTGGCGGGGGGTGAGCTCCACATCGTGCCGAAGGAAACCTATACGGCGCCAGATGAAATGGGGCTTTATATCAAGGAACACGGAATCACATATATCAAACTGACACCGTCGCTGTTCCATACGATGGTGAATACGTCCAGCTTTACAAATGAGCCAAACTTTGAATCCTTGCGCTTGATTGTCTTGGGTGGAGAAAAAATCATCCCGGCTGATGTTTTCACCTACCACAAGGTGTATGGACATACCGAATTTATCAATCACTACGGCCCGACTGAAGCAACAATCGGCGCCATTGCCGGACGGGTAAATCTGTCTGAGCCGGATACATTCGCGCAACGCCCGACAATCGGGCAGCCGATTGCGAATGCCGGTGCGCTTGTCTTAAATGAGGCGTTAAAGCTTGTGCCTCCGGGAGCGAGTGGCCAGCTTTATATCACGGGACAGGGGCTTGCGAGAGGATATCTCAACAGGCCTCAGCTGACAGCTGAGAGATTTGTTGAAAATCCATATTCACCGGGCAGCCTAATGTACAAAACAGGAGATGTTGTACGGAGACTTTCTGACGGTACGCTTGAATTTATCGGCCGGGCCGATGATCAGGTGAAAATCCGCGGCTATCGCATTGAGCCGAAAGAAATTGAGACGGTCATGCTCAGTCTCAGCGGAATTCAAGAAGCGGTTGTGCTAGCAGTTTCCGAGGGCGGGCTTCAAGAGCTTTGCGCGTATTATACGGCGGATCAAGCCATTGAAAAAGCAGAGCTCCGCAGCCAGCTTTCACAAACACTGCCGTCTCATATGATCCCTGCTTTCTTTGTGCAGGTTGACGCCATTCCGCTGACGGCAAACGGGAAAACCGACAGAAACGCATTACCGAAGCCACACGTGGAACAATCCGGAAGCAGGGCCTCAGCCGCACCGGAAACAGCGCTTGAGGAGAGCCTATGCCGCATTTGGCAGAAGACGCTTGGCATAGAAGCGATCGGCATCGACGACAATTTCTTCGATTTAGGCGGCCATTCACTAAAAGGGATGATGCTCATTGCCAATATTCAGGCTGAATTGGAGAAAACCGTACCGCTTAAAGCGCTGTTTGAGCAGCCGACTGTTCGCCAGCTTGCGGCTTACATGGAGGCATCGGCGGTTTCAGGCGGCCATCACGTGCTCAAACCGGCTGACAAACAGGATATGTACCCACTGTCATCTGCGCAGAAACGGATGTATGTACTGAATCAGCTTGACCGGCAGACGATCAGCTACAATATGCCATCTGTTCTTCTGATGGAAGGCGAGCTTGATCTTTCACGTCTGCGCGACTCACTCAATCAGCTTGTGAACCGCCACGAGTCATTGCGTACATCATTTATGGAAGCAAACGGTGAGCCTGTTCAGCGCATTATTGAGGAGGCGGCGATTGATCTTCATGTGTTTGAAGCGAAAGAGGATGAAGCGGAACAAAAGATCAAGGACTTTATCCGTCCATTCGACTTAAACGATGCACCGCTCATTCGCGCGGCATTGCTTCGAATAGAAGCGAAAAAACATTTGTTGCTTTTAGATATGCATCACATCATTGCAGACGGGGTATCAAGAGGCATTTTTGTCAAAGAATTGGCGCTGCTTTACAAAGGAGAGCAGCTTCCAGAGCCGGCGCTTCATTATAAGGATTTCGCCGTTTGGCAAAATGAAGCTGAGCAAAGGGAACGGATGAAGGAGCATGAGGCGTACTGGCTCTCGGTTCTTTCAGGCGAGCTGCCGGAACTTGATCTTCCGCTCGATTACGCCCGTCCGCCTGTGCAAAGCTTTAAAGGGGACACGATCCGTTTCCGTACGGGAAGCGAGACGGCTAAGGCGGTAGAAAAACTGCTCGCAGAAACCGGAACGACCTTGCACATGGTGCTTCACGCTGTTTTCCACGTCTTTTTAAGCAAAATATCCGGGCAGCGGGATATCGTCATCGGCTCCGTCACTGCCGGCCGGATGAATGCTGATGTCCAAGACATGCCGGGAATGTTCGTCAATACGCTTGCCTTAAGAATGGAAGCGGGAGAACAGCAAACATTTGCAGAGCTGCTGGAGCAAGCGAAGGAGACAAACTTGTCAGCGCTGGAGCATCAGGAATATCCGTTTGAGGACTTAATCAATCAGCTTGATCTCCCTCGGGATATGAGCCGAAATCCATTGTTTAACGTCATGGTGACGACAGAAAACCCTGATAAAGAACAGCTTACATTGCAGAATCTAAGTATTTCACCTTACGAGTCCCATCAGGGAACGTCTAAGTTTGACCTGACATTGGGTGGATTCACTGATGAAAACGGCATCGGTCTGCAGCTCGAATATGCGACTGATTTGTTCTCAAAAGAAACGGCTGAAAAATGGAGCGAATACGTTCTGCGTTTACTAAAAGCTGTCGCGGAACATCCGAACCAGCCGCTTTCCAGCCTGTCACTCGTCACTGAACCAG
>NZ_JALAYA010000032.1:0-28130 GCF_026796395.1 Bacillus sp. T17B1 | reverse complement strand
CTAACTTTAGGGGGTCACTTCAAAGAGGCCTTTCGCTTTTTTATTATGGAAAGAAAAAACCGGGCAAGACCTAAGGTTCCGAGTAGCCACCAGCGTGTTGCGAGCGATTGGTTTGCCAACCAAAATATTGTCGTAGAAGTTGTGAAAGATAAGTTGTCGAGAATATCGAAGTAACAGCGTGCAAAGGCCACATCCATATGTTCACGGGCATTGCGATAAAAGAAGGAAAATCATTGGATCATCGTAAAGTAACGAAGGGGTTTTGACATGATAGAAGAAGGAGTGAGAGTTCAAGCTCACTCTTATTTTGTTTTATTGTCAACGACTTTATACTAGAAATCACTAGGTGTTCCGGGCTGTTATGGCTATTTGTTGACATTGTGACAACACTTCTATATCATTATACCGTCTTAGGCTTTAGACTGATAGATTGTAAGTTTTTAATGTGAAAGGAGAACAGGATTGTGGATGAACAAAAGAAAAATCAGCTAGGAGAGCTGCTGAAAGAGCATTTACGGCAAAGGTCTTTATCATTAAGGGAATTGAGCGAACGCACGCAAATTGATAAAGCGACTATTTCGAGAATCATCAATGGCAAAAGAAAAGCAAACCTGAATCATTTACAAAAGTTTTCAGACAGTCTTGGCGTTTCTTTTGATGAGCTGATGACGGCTGCCGGCTATACAATGGAGAAGAAGCAGGACAACGACTGTCCGGATATTCACTCATCAATTGATGAAATTGAAGACGTTTTGCAAACTTCAAATGTCTATGACCGGGGTTTTACGAAGGAAGAGCTGAAAAACAAATTGACTGAGTACCAGCAATATTCTCAGACAGAGGAAGGGAAGCGTACGATTCAGGACGAGTTTGCACATAAAGTCGAGAAAGTCAGCGGCATCGGTCCTTTCCTGACCCGTTTGCACGACATGTATTTCAGATTTACTTCGGGTCAGGGGACGCCGCGTGAAATGCTCCTGATAGGCGGTGCTTTGCTGTATTTCATTGCGCCTGTTGATGTTATACCGGATTATATTTTTCCGATTGGCTATATCGATGACGCCGCAGCGATTCAACTCGTCTTCAACCAATTGTCACCTAAATCATAATGGAGCATGTGAAAGATGAAACAAAAACAAACCAACATTGACATCATTCTTCTGCTCATTTTATTTAGTCTGTTTTGCATCAGTTTACTGGCTGTTTACAGCGGATCGGGGCAGTATGAAACACAGGACCCTTTTTATTTTGCCAAACGGCAGGTCATTTGGTATCTTGTCGGGTTTGGCATAATGGCAGGAACAGCTTATATCGATTACGAGCTGCTCGAACGATTGGCGCTCAGGTTATTTGTGGGAACTGTTTTTCTCCTCATCCTCGTTCATTTTTTTGGGACTTATAAAAATGGTTCACAAAGGTGGATAAGCTTCGGGGTGTTAGAAATTCAGCCTACAGAATTTATGAAGATTATTTTGATTCTTCTGTTGGCTTCGGTACTCAATCAATATCAGCATAAAAGGTTCTCCTTCACAGAGAGCATCATTCCGACGGGTAAAATCATGCTGTACACAATGATTCCGTTTTTCTTTATATTGATTCAGCCTGATTTAGGCTCTGCATTGGTGATTTTGTCGATTGCTTTCACGTTAATGCTGGTCTCGGGGATTTCAGGCAGAATGATCATGTCCCTGTCACTTGGATTCATAGCATTAATCGCCTTTTTGACGTTTTTGCACAATTATTACTTTGAGATGTTTTCAAAGATCATTAAACCTCATCAGCTTGACAGGATATACGGCTGGCTCAGCCCTCATGAACATGCATCTACATATGGATACCAACTGACGCAGTCGTTAGTGGCGGTAGGTTCGGGTCAGTTGACAGGAAGCGGCTTTACCCATGGAGTCCAAGTTCAAGGAGGGAAAATTCCGGAGGCTCATACCGATTTTATATTTGCCGTGATTGGTGAAGAGTTCGGTTTTTTGGGCGCCGTAACATTAATCTGTCTGTATTTTCTGATGATCTACAGAATTATTAGGATTGCGATGCGGTCCAATAGTCTGTTCGGTGTTTATATATCTGCGGGGGTTGCAGGTTTAATTATATTCCAAGTGTTTCAAAATATTGGGATGACAATCGGATTAATGCCAGTGACAGGGCTCGCTCTTCCGTTTATCAGCTATGGCGGCAGTGCGCTGTTGACCAATATGATTGCTTTAGGTCTCGTTTTCAGTGTGAATATCAGATCTAAGCATTATATGTTCGGCAGGGGGTGGGATTGAAGGTGCTTAAGGTGATTCTTTCCCATCTAAAAAAGCTTGATTATGTTTTGATCGCATCGGTTCTGTTTTTAACTTCGCTTGGTTTGCTGATGGTTTACAGTGCCGGCTACCCCCTCGGATATATAAAGCACGGTAATGGCAGCTATTTTTTTGTGAAGCAGCTGCAATGGCTGCTTATCGGTTTGACCTTTTTTTCGGCCGCCGTCTACTTCCCTTATAAAGCTTACGGCAAACTCATCCGGTTTTTAGTAAAGCTTTCTTTTTTGATGCTGATTCTCGTTTTGCTCCCGGGGATTGGGGTGGAGAAAAACAATTCCCAAAGGTGGATTCAAATCGGTTCGCTCATCATTCAGCCGTCTGAGGCCGTGAAGCTTGTGATGGTTATTTATTTTGCTTACGTGTATGCAAAAAAACAGAGATACATCGCCAATTTCGGAAAGGGCGTCATGCCCCCGCTGCTCATTTTGGCTGCCGTGTTCTTTCTCATCTTAAAACAGCCGGACTTGGGCACCTCCGTTTCGATCCTATTAAGCTGCGGAGCTGTTCTATTGTGCGCAGGCATCAGAAAACGGCATTTATTGCTTCTTGGGACAATGGCCGGGGCCGGCATTGCATATTTTGCTATGACGGCGCCGTACCGGTTAAGAAGGCTGACATCGTTCAGCGACCCTTTTCAGGATGAAAACGGAGACGGCTACCAGTTAATCAATTCCTACCTTGCCATTGATTCGGGCGGGTTCTGGGGAAATGGCTTGGGAAACAGCGTTCAAAAGCTGGGATTTCTACCTGAAGCCCATACGGACTTTATTATGGCAGTCATGACCGAGGAACTCGGCGGGGCCGGACTGTTGATGATCATTGGAGCTTACCTGTTAATGATGTTCAGAGGCGTGCGGATCGCTGTGCTAATCAATGATCCGTTTGGAAAGCTGCTGGCGATCGGCCTTACCTTCCAGATCATGATTCAAGCGTTATTTAACCTTGGCGCTGTTTTAGGCCTTCTCCCCATTACCGGAATTCCTCTTCCGTTTGTCAGTTATGGCGGTTCTTCGTTAATGTTCATGCTGATTTCAGCCGGAATATTGGTCAACATCTCATCACACGTTAAGCGGAGTAAAAAAAGTGAGGCCTATCTTTTATAGAAGGCCTCATTTTTAGTTGAATTTTGGCGTTTTTATTTTGTCTAAAAACTCCTGCACCGTTTTTCGGTATGTGTCCCGGTTTTTCGTATACGACATGGCGTGTTCACCGTTATCGGCAATATACAGTGCCTTCGGTCCAGGTTTCTTTTCATAAAGTCGCTCGGTTGAAGAAACGGGAATATAATCATCATCCTTACTGTGAATAAAGAGAACCGGTTTTTTGATTTTTTCAATGACAGCAAGCGGAGATACTTCGCCTGCGCGATAGCCGCCCCTCAGCTTCAAAAAGAAGTCGGCGATGGGGAGCAGCGGCCAAGACGGGAGCCTGTATTCCACTTTCAGCCGATAGGCAAGCTGTTCATCAAAACGTGCGAACGGGCAATCGGCAATATAAAAATCAGCGCCATCCTCACAGTGTTCACCAGCGTAAAGCAGTGCAGTCGCAGCTCCCATTGATTCACCGTGTATTCCGATTAATCCGCAATGGCCTGTTTTATTCTTGACCCAGCGGACAACCTCGCTGAGATCATCCTTTTCATAAAACCCGTAGCTAGTCGTCTTTCCGCCGCTTTGTCCGTGTCGGCGATGGTCATATACAATCACATTCCAGCCGAGACCAAGAAATAAATGCATATATTTAAGGGAATTCAGCACATTCATTGTTACCCCGTGACAGATAATGATGGTGTTAGGTGTGTCATGCGGTGCGATATGGTAGCCTTTTATATCATACCCGTAAGCGGATGGTATCACAAAAGCGGTTTTCTCCATTCGCTCGAAGGATTCAAACACATCGTGTCCGTCGTCTGTCTCTCTTTTGATAATGTCTTCATCTGTCTTTTTCTTGATAAAGAGAATGATATTTGAAAAAACAATTCCGATTGCGATAACAGCGGTTAAGAGAGCACCAATGGCCAAAAGGATTCTCTTCAAAAGTCACAGCACCTTTCAACTAAATACAGGAAATTTATACTTGAAATCATTATACCTAAACAGTGCTGTGCTGATCAAAAACTTTTCAGAAGAGAGTCCGCTTGTTCGATCTATATGCTCCGTGATAAACTGGCTTCAAAATAAAACATGGGGGGGAAGTCTGCGTGAAAAAACAAAAATCCGCTGACAAACACCAGTTAAAAGATGGCCTTCAATCCGACATCAAAGCAAAGCTTATGGAGATGAAGAGTCAATTGAAGGAAGAGGATGAAAAGAGGCAGGAAAGAGAAAAAGCAGAGCAGATCAGAAAGAAAAAAGAGATCGAAAAAAACAAAAGCTTTGAAGAGCTCCTTAATGAAAGCCCATTGGATTGGCAGCAATATAAATAAACCAGCACCCGCACAGGTGCTGGTTTTTTTGTTACGAGCGGTGCGCTTCGTAAACGTCTTGTTTCGTATGAGATTGGAGCGCTTTGATTTCTTCTTCGCTTAAACGCCGTGCGTTTGCAGCCTGAACGTTTTCCCGTAACTGCTCAATCTTACTGGCGCCTGTAATCACTGAGGCAACAGCCGGCTGTGCTAACAGATATTGCAGCGACTTTTCTGTCATGGACAGATCGGGCGCGACATTCTCCATCGCTGTGCGGGCATTTGTCAATTCCTCAAACGAATAGGATAAGTACCCGTTTTGTTTGATGCTGTCCGCCACTTGTGTAAGCGGTTTTTCAGTTAAGAGCCCTTTGGCAACCGGACCTCTGGCGACTACGCTGATTTGATGTTCCGCTAAAAGCGGAAGCCATTCCTCGGGGCGTCTGTCAAACAGGCTGAATTGCATCATAATACTGACGATATTTGATTTTTTTACATATTCTTTTATCACATTCGGGCGGATGGAAGAAATACCGTAGTGACGGATCACACCTTCTTGTTTTAATTCCTCAAACGCTTCGATCGTTTCATCAATGTTGTCCTCTATCGTGCCGCCGTGAAGCTGGTAAAGATCGATATAATCCGTTTTCAGCCGTGCTAGACTCTTTTTTACGGCTTCTTTTATGTAAGCTTTTGAAGGGTCCCAATACCAGCCTTCGCTTTCGTCATTCCAGCGGTTTCCCGCTTTCGTTGCCAAAATAATATCTTGGCGTCTGTTTTGGATGGCATCACCGACGATTTCTTCGTTGCGTCCGCGGTCATACAAATCTGCTGTATCCAAATAGTTGATGCCAAGCTCGATCGCTTCATCAAGGATGGACAAGGCTTTGTTTTTTTCAGTCCCAAGAGACATACAGCCGAGTCCGACTTCGCTTATTTCTAAATCAGATGTACCCAGTTTGCGCTTTCTCATGTGCACACTCCTTTTTTTAGGCTTTGTATTGACCGTAATATAAAGGAGCTAAAGTTTCAACTTTTACGGCTTAGAGACCCAATCTTTCACATATTGGAATGTGCGGCCGTACTCCTTTAACTTCGCTCGAATCTCCCATGCTTTTCCGACTAAGACAACACCTTTTGGCATGCGGCGCACTTTCACGAAGAAGCCCCCTTTTCTCTAGTATGATAAAATGTATGGGGCATTATATAGAGACAGAACGGGAGATGAAGAAATGAATTCATTAGAAGAAAAAACAATATCCAAAGAACAGATCTTTTCAGGTAAAGTCATTGATCTTTATGTTGAGGACGTGGAGCTGCCAAACGGGAAAACGAGTAAACGTGAAATTGTGAAACACCCTGGAGCTGTAGCCATATTAGCTGTCACAGATGAAGGGAAAATCATTATGGTGAAACAATTCCGCAAGCCGCTTGAGCGAGCAATCGTTGAAATTCCTGCCGGAAAGCTTGAAAAAGGGGAGGAGCCGGAGTACACGGCACTTCGGGAGCTTGAAGAGGAAACGGGGTATACAGCGAAAAAACTGACAAAAATCACTGCGTTTTATACCTCGCCCGGCTTTGCTGATGAAATTGTTCACGTGTTCCTTGCTGAAGAGCTTTCTGTACTCGAAGAAAAACGGGAGCTTGATGAGGACGAGTTTGTTGAAGTGATGGAGGTGACGCTTGAAGATGCGCTGAAGCTCGTTGAATCGCGTGAAGTATATGATGCAAAAACAGCCTATGCGATTCAGTATCTTCAGCTGAAACAAGCGCTCCAAGCACAAAAATGAAAAAGATTTACGCGGATTTGCACATTCATATCGGCCGGACCTTTACAGGAAGGGCTGTCAAAATAACAGGCGCCAAAACGCTAACACTGGACCGAATTTTAGTTGAAGCCAGTGAACATAAAGGAATAGACCTTCTTGGCATTATCGACTGTCATTCTCCGGAAGTCATCTTAGAGCTTGAGGAAGGCATTTCATCTGGAAGATATCACGAGCTTGACGGCGGGGGGATTCGTTATCGCAGTACGACTCTTTTATTGGGAAGCGAACTGGAGATTTATGATGAAGCCAGCAGCGGACCGATCCATGTGCTCGTCTTTATGCCGACGCTGGCTGATATGAAGCTGTTTTCAAACTGGCTGTCAGTGCGGCTGAAAAATATTCACTTAAGCTCACAACGGATTTATGAAACGGGCTTGAATTTGCAAAAAAAAGTGAAGGAAATGGGCGGACTGTTTATCCCCGCTCATATCTTTACACCGCATAAAAGCTTATATGGGAAAGGCGTTAAATCAAGCTTAACTGAGGTTTTTGATCTCTCTATGATAGATGCGGTGGAGCTTGGGTTAAGCTGTGATACAGACATGGCTTCACACGTATCTGAGTTGAATCAGTATACGTTTTTAACAAATTCTGATGCGCATTCGTTAGCCAAAATCGGCAGAGAATATAACGAACTATATGTACAGTCAGCTAATTTTACTGAATTTGTTCTTGCATTAAGGGGACAGGGTGAAAGAACAATTACCGCAAATTACGGCTTGGACCCGTTATTGGGGAAATATTATCTGACGGCCTGCGAAGCGTGCGGAGAACCTGCTGTGAGCGGGGAAACGGTGTGCGCGAATTGCGGAAATGCCAGATTTACTAAGGGAGTCAGCGAAAGATTGCGTGAATTGAGTGATCAGCCTGAAGATCGCGTCTCGCGTCCGCGATATGTACATCAGATCCCGCTGCAATTTGTTCCGGGTGTTGGTCCGAAAACGCTGGACAAACTAAAAAAAGCCTTCGGAACAGAAATGGCTGTTCTTCATGAGGCTGCAGAAGAAGATTTGGCTCGCGTTGTCCCGCCGAAAACCGCGGCTCTTATTGTAAAAGCGAGATCCGGAAAGCTGGAATTGAAAGCCGGAGGAGGAGGAACCTACGGGAAAATTAAACGGTGAGTTAAAGACTAACCAAGTTCCTCCTGCACTTTTCTTTTTGTCCGGATAAAGGTGATCAACTGGATGATTTCGTCTTCACTCAGCGGCTTGCCGTCAACAGAAATGTTAAAGTTAAGGCTGCTCCACGTGGTCAATTCAATGGTCTGAGGAGCAGTCTGCTTTTGTTTATCGCGGCCTAAAAGTTCATCGCAGGTTGTGTCAAAGAGGTCAGCCAGCATGGCAAGTGCCTCAAGCGAAGGCCGCCGGTAGCCTGACTCGTAGCCGGCATATGTGCTTTTTGCGATACCCAGAAGGTCAGCTGTATATTGAAGCGACCAATTTTTCTTTTTTCTCAATTCAGTTAAACGATCTAGATTCATGAACTTTCGCTCCTTTTTCACCTTGAGCTGATTATATCATATAGGTATTAGGAAGTGTACGCGAATTGAATAATAATGTCTTGCGTATTTTATTTTCCGTGTCTATAATTGCATTAAAAGTATGCGAAAAGCGAATGCCTTCTCGCAATCCATCTTTAGAGACAGTGAAGAGGTGCATGGTATGAAAAAATTATTGATGTTGACAACTGGGGGAACGATTGCTTCAGTTGAAGGAGAAAATGGGCTGGCTCCCGGAGTCAAGGCTGATGAGTTATTAAGTTACGTATCAAAACTTGATAACGATTACACGATGGAAACTCAGTCGCTTATGAATATAGACAGCACCAATATGCAGCCTGAATACTGGGTGGAAATAGCGGAAGCCGTTAAGGAAAATTATGATGCCTATGACGGATTTGTTATTACACACGGCACAGATACAATGGCCTATACATCTGCCGCACTATCATATATGCTGCAGTATGCCAAAAAGCCAATTGTCATCACCGGTTCGCAGATCCCGATCACGTTCCAAAAAACCGATGCCAAAAAAAATATTACAGACGCGATTCGCTTTGCCTGTGAAGGCGTGGGCGGCGTTTATGTTGTGTTTGACGGCAGAGTCATTCAAGGAACGCGCGCGATCAAATTAAGAACGAAAAGCTACGACGCATTTGAAAGCATCAATTACCCATATATCGCTTTTATCAATGAAGACGGGATCGAATACAACAAACAAGTAACGGAACCTGAGAACGACACCTTCACAGTTGATACTTCACTATGCACTGATGTATGTCTGCTCAAGCTTCATCCAGGCTTAAAACCTGAAATGTTTGATGCCCTGAAAAGCATATACAGAGGAATTGTCATAGAGAGTTATGGCAGCGGGGGCGTGCCGTTTGAAGGCAGAGACATTTTGTCAAAAGTGAATGAGCTAATCGAAAGCGGCATTGTCGTCGTGATCACAACTCAATGTCTCGAAGAAGGCGAAGATATGAGTATTTACGAGGTCGGCCGCAGAGTCAACCAAGACTTAATTATCCGATCCAGAAATATGAACACAGAAGCAATTGTGCCAAAATTGATGTGGGCACTCGGCCAGTCTTCAGATCTTCCAGTCGTCAAGAGAATTATGGAAACGCCCATTGCTGATGACGTTGTTCTGTAAACTGTCAGAAACTATGACCAACAAAGAGAGAAAGTAGGTTAAAGATTATGTTAAACGGCCAAAAAGAATACCGCGTGGAAAAAGATTTTCTTGGAGAAAAACAAATTGAAGCTGATGTTTACTACGGAATCCAGACGCTTCGTGCTTCTGAAAACTTCCCTATTACGGGATACAAGATCCATGAAGAAATGATTAACGCGCTGGCAATTGTAAAAAAAGCTGCAGCTCTTGCCAACATGGACGTGAAACGGCTGTATGAAGGAATTGGCCAAGCTATCGTACAAGCCGCTGATGAGATTCTGGAAGGCAAATGGCACGATCAGTTTATCGTCGATCCGATTCAGGGCGGTGCCGGTACTTCTATGAACATGAATGCGAATGAGGTGATCGGAAACCGGGCGCTTGAAATCATGGGACATCAAAAGGGAGATTATATCCATTTAAGCCCGAACACACATGTGAATATGTCACAGTCTACAAATGATGTGTTCCCGACCGCTATTCATATTTCCACATTGAAGCTGTTGGAAAAACTGCTGATAACAATGGAAGATATGCATAGTGTGTTCAAACAAAAAGCTCAGGAATTTGATTCTGTTATTAAAATGGGCCGGACACACCTTCAAGATGCTGTTCCGATTCGTCTTGGCCAGGAATTCGAAGCGTACAGCCGTGTTCTGGAGCGTGATATTAAACGGATCAAGCAATCACGCCAGCACCTGTATGAAGTCAACATGGGCGCAACTGCTGTGGGTACAGGCCTGAACGCCGATCCTGAATATATCAAACAGGTTGTGAAGCACCTTGCTGATATCAGTGGTCTTCCCCTTGTCGGAGCTGATCATCTCGTTGATGCGACACAAAATACAGATGCCTATACAGAGGTATCGGCTTCCTTAAAGGTCTGCATGATGAACATGTCTAAAATCGCAAACGACCTTCGTTTGATGGCATCAGGACCGCGCGCCGGCCTTGCGGAAATTTCTCTGCCAGCACGTCAGCCGGGTTCATCCATTATGCCGGGGAAAGTTAATCCGGTTATGGCCGAGCTAATCAACCAAATTGCGTTCCAGGTCATCGGAAACGATAATACAATCTGCCTTGCTTCAGAAGCCGGCCAGCTTGAATTGAACGTCATGGAGCCAGTGCTTGTCTTTAACTTGCTTCAATCCATCAGCATTATGAACAACGGCTTCCGTTCGTTCACTGACAATTGCTTAAAAGGCATCGAAGCCAACGAAAAACGTTTGAAACAATACGTGGAAAAAAGCGCAGGAGTGATTACTGCAGTCAATCCCCACCTAGGGTATGAAGCAGCAGCTCGAATTGCCCGTGAAGCAATAATGACAGGTCAATCAGTCCGTGATCTATGCCTGCAGCATGATGTGCTGACAGAAGAAGAGTTAGATCTTATTCTAAACCCATTTGAGATGACAAAACCAGGTATTGCAGGAAAAGAACTATTAGAAAAATAAAATTTTTAAAAATACAGCTTATTCATCCACGTATAGCCCGGATGAATAAGCTGTTTACAACATAGGGATGAGGAAGTATAGTATACGTGTTGCACTATTTATTGAAAGCGTTTTAGCTTTTTACATGAAGGGGGACTCCTTTTGAAGGATGTAAGACTGCCAACATTATTCGAAATTATAATTGTACTAGGATTATTTTTAGCACTTGTCATGTCATTTACTGTCTTTTTAGATATGCCGATACAGCTCGCGCTTTTCATTTCCTGGTTTATCGCTATGATTCTCGGAATCAGACTCGGTTATTCTTATAAAGATATGCAGAATGCTATTCTGTATGGTATATCAAACGGGCTTGAAGCCGTTCTGATTCTTGTTTCAGTAGGAGCGCTTATTGGAACATGGATCGCCGGAGGGATCGTGCCGACTCTGATTTACTATGGTTTAGAATTTATTCACCCTAGTATCTTTTTACTAGCAACGTTAATTATCTGTTCCATTATGTCTGTAGCAACCGGAACATCATGGGGAACAGTCGGAACTGCCGGCATTGCCATGATCGCAATTGGAGAAGGATTAGGCCTTCCGCTTCCTCTTGTAGCGGGCGCTATTCTTTCAGGCGCTTATTTCGGGGACAAGCTTTCTCCACTTTCAGACAGCACAGTTCTTGCATCTTCTCTATCGAAAGTGGATGTTTTAGACCATGTTAGGGCTATGCTCTTTTTATCTGTGCCAGCATATGTGATTACAGCAATTCTCTTTACAGTTACTGGTTTTATGTACGGCGGGAAAAATATTGATCTTGATAAAGTTGAATTTTTGAAATCTTCTTTGCAAAATACGTTTGACATTCATATTTGGATGCTGATTCCGGCTGTTGTTGTCATTGTCTTATTGGCGATGAAAAAGCCGTCGATGCCGGTAATCGTAATTGGCGCTTTGCTTGGAGCTATCTGGGCTGTTGTTTTCCAAGGCATGAACCCGGCGGATGCGGTTGCAACTGCCTACAACGGATTCTCGATTAAAACAGATGTTGAATTCTTGAACGGCCTGTTAAATCGCGGAGGCATCGTCGGAATGCTCGGTTCCCTAGTCGTCATTATCTTTGGTCTCGGATTTGGCGGTCTGCTTGAAAAGCTTGGCGTCTTAAAAGTGATCGTCTCTATGTTTGAAAAGAAATTAACGTCACCTGGCAACGTCACTTTATCTACGCTGATTGTAGCGTTTTTAGCGAACATCTTCGGCTGTGCGATGTATGTATCTATTATTTTGACACCGAAGATTATGGAAACCAGCTATGATCGATTAAATATCGACAGAAGAGTGCTATCCCGTAACTCAGAGGTCGGGGGAACATTGACTTCAGGTATGGTTCCTTGGTCTGATAACGGTATTTACATGGCGGGGATACTAGGAGTTTCTACCTTCTCTTATCTGCCGTTTATGTGGCTCAGTTTTGTTGCAATAGGTCTTGCTATTATCTATGGTTATACAGGAAAATTTATATGGTATACGAAAAACAATACAGGTAAAGCCGAAAAACTAGGCTAATAGGGGAGGATCACTGAATGATAGCGAAACACATGATTCGGACACTGATGATCGAAACGCCTTCGGTTCCCGGAAATCTTGGAAGGGTAGCTACGGCAATCGGCCTTCTGGGCGGAGATATTGGTGAAGTGGAGACGGTAAAGGTCGGTCCCAATTACACAATGAGGAATATTACCGTTCAAGTGGAGAATGAAGAACAGCTTCAGGAAGTGATCGCGGCTGTACAGGCCTTGGGAGAAGGGATCAGGCTTCACACCGTGTCTGATGAGGTCCTCTCCGCCCATGAAGGCGGAAAAATCCAAATAAAAAGCAAAATGCCAATCCGCTCACTGGCAGAGCTCGGACGTGTCTATACACCAGGTGTTGCAGACGTGTGCAGGCTGATTGAAAAAGAACCTGAAAAAGCGTCTATTTATACAACGATCAGTAATTCTGTAGCGATTGTAACGGATGGAACAGCAATTCTCGGTCTTGGAAATATTGGCTCTGTGGCAGGCATGCCTGTTATGGAAGGAAAGGCTGCTCTGTTTGATCAGCTGGCGGGTATTAGTGGCATTCCGATATTGCTTGATACGAGTGATCCTGAAGAAATCATCAAAACGGTAAAGCATATTTCTCCGGGTTTTAACGGCATTCTGCTTGAAGATATCGGCTCGCCGCATTGCTTCGAAATTGAGGACCGCTTAAAAGAGGAGCTGAACATCCCTGTTATGCACGATGATCAGCATGGTACAGCTGTTGTCACGCTGGCAGCTGCCATTTCGGCATGCAGGAGTGCGGGGGTTGACCTGAAAGAAGCGAAAGTGGGGCAAATTGGCCTGGGTGCAGCAGGCGTTGCCATTTGCCGGATGTTTATGGCCTACGGCGTGAAAGCTGTGTACGGAACAGACAAATCGGAGGCTGCAATGAACCGTCTCGAACAATACGGCGGACAGGCAGTTGCCAGCATTGAGGAGCTCATGGAAACCTGTGACATTGTCGTCGCTACAACGGGCGTTCCGGGGTTAATTAAACCAGCATTTGTACGTTCTGGTCAAGTGATATTGGCTTTATCGAATCCGAAGCCGGAAATTGAGCCGGAGGCCGCGCTGCAGGCTGGCGCCGCATATGCAGCGGACGGACGTTCTGTTAATAATGTGCTCGGTTTCCCGGGTATTTTTAGGGGAGCGCTCAACGCGAAAAGCAAGGAGATTAATCATGATATGCTTGTTGCCGCAGCAGAGGCCATCGCAGCCTGCACAAAGCAAGGCGATGTAGTCCCTCAGCCGCTTGATTCAAAAGTCCATCATGAAGTAGCAGCTGCGGTCGAGCATGCAGCTCTAACAGCAGTCAGATAAAGAAGTCAAACAGCACCTGGCATAAACAGGTGTTGTTTTTTCTCATCATATGTGATTTGCCTGCTGTAATTGCTGTGAAAATAAAAAAGGGTGTAATCAGCATGGCAAAAAGCCGAGCAAAAAAGAAACGGGAGCATCTGCTTTTAGTAATGGCGGACGCGACCTTCTTATTATCAGGAGGCAGCACACCATCGTTCAGTACATATGAAAGAATGGCAAAAAGTAAAAAAAGAGATATTGAATAAACGGAAGCATAAGAATCCTTCTCATCAATACGGCAGTTGATGAGAAGGATTTTTTTGCCTCAAAAAGATGCCTTGCATTCTTCTCTATCATTTCTTTTTTGAAAATGGGCATGTTTTTCCGATTCTTTCATACAATCTATTAAATCAAATCACTAGAGCGGGCGGGAGGAAACGGTATGCGAAAAATCTCTTATAAGGACATGTTTCTCCAATATGTTAAAGATCATCTCTCTCTTTATATATTTGTCTCAGTCCTGTTTTTCATGGGTGTCATCTTTGGCGCGATTATTGTCAACAGCATGACCATCAGCCAGAAAGAAGATTTATACTACTATTTAAGCCAATTTTTCGGACAGCTTTCGGATGGAAAACAGGCAAGTTCATCTGATATGTTTGGGCAAAGTATCTTTCATAATGCAAAGTATTTAGGGTTGATGTGGATATTGGGAATTTCTGTCATTGGGATGCCGATTATTTTTATCATGATCTTTCTGAAAGGCATCGTTGTCGGCTTTACTGTCGGGTTCCTTGTCAATCAGATGGGAGTCAGCGGTTTTTTCTTATCCTTTGTCTCCGTTTTGCCCCAAAATGTGCTGCTGATTCCGGCTTATCTCATAATGGGCACGTGTGCGATAGCGTTTTCTTTAAAGTTAATCAGGCAGCTGTTTGTGAAACGAAGCCTTCATGACGCGCCGATTCAGTGGTTCGGCCGGTATGCCTTTGTGCTTCTGGTCATACTGTTTTTAGCGCTCATTTCATCTTTCTTTGAAGCATATTTATCTCCAGTTTTAATGGAAAAGCTTACATCAAGACTTTTTTAAAATTATTATTAAAAGAAAATCGTTTTATTTATCAGTTTATAATAATTATAGTTGGAACTCCGCGCGTATTTTGTTATAATGAGTCATGGAATGCGGCGTAGGAGGGAAAGACATGGAAAACCGTATTGATCGAATTAAGAAACAACTGCACTCATCCAGCTACAAACTTACGCCTCAGCGTGAAGCGACAGTAAGAGTGCTGCTTGAAAATGAAGAAGACCATTTAAGCGCAGAAGATGTATACCTCCTCGTAAAAGAGAAATCTCCTGAGATCGGTCTCGCAACAGTATACCGTACGCTTGAATTATTAACTGAATTAAAAGTCGTTGATAAAATTAACTTTGGAGACGGCGTGTCCCGTTATGACCTTCGTAAAGAGGGGGCAGCTCACTTTCATCACCACTTGGTGTGCATGGAGTGCGGAGCCGTTGATGAAATTGAAGAAGATTTGCTTGAAGACGTGGAAGAAATCATTGAACGTGATTGGAAGTTTAAGATTAAAGATCATAGATTGACGTTTCACGGCATATGCCACCGCTGTAACGGAAAAGAAACTGAATAGACGGTGCCGAGCGCGAACCTTTTCTCATAGGGAAAGGGTTTTTTGCTGTTTCTATGTATAAAACCTTTCTGATTTGGCATATGGTTTAAATAACTGGAACCATAGGGAAAGGATCGATTAGGACATGGGAAGATTCCTAAAAACAGCTCTCGATGCATTGAAAGTTTTCATCCTGTTTACCGGTTTTACCGCTCTGTTCTATTATGCTATGATATGGGTGAATCAAGAGTATGAAAACTATCATCGGTACGATAAACCGGAAGGCTCCGCTGTAAAAGTTGTTGAAATGGATCAGGATGAAAAAGGCGGATGGTTCGACCGGTTGATCTTTTTTTACCAAAACGGGGAGTAGATAGAGTGAAAGATCAAATAAAGGATTTCATCCACTACGTCACGGTAGAGAGAGGGCTTTCCAAAAACACAGTGGTATCTTATGAACGTGACTTGAAAAGCTATTCTCTCTATTTAACAGAAACCCTTCATGTTACGGATTGGAATCACGTAACCCGTATACATATTATCCAATATCTAAAGCACTTGAAGGACTCGGGGAAATCCGGCAAGACATCGGCGCGTCATTTGGCCTCGATTCGCTCTTTTCACCAATTTCTGCTCAGGGAAAAGGTGACGGACAAGGATCCTTCCGTTCATATCGAAACACAAAAGACCGAACGGGCGCTTCCGAAGGTGCTCGCACTCAATGAGGTCGAACGATTATTGGACACGCCTAAACTGACGAGTCCTTTCGGCTATCGGGATAAAGCAATGCTGGAGCTGCTTTATGCGACAGGCATACGAGTCAGTGAAATGATTGAATTGAAAACGGCAGATGTTCATTTATCCATGGGTTTTGTCCGCTGCTTCGGGAAAGGAAGAAAAGAACGAATCGTGCCAATCGGTGAAGCGGCCGCTTCCGCCATTGAGGAATATATAACCAAAGCCAGGGGGAAACTGCTGAAGAACAATGTGTCTGACGCTCTCTTTTTAAATCATCACGGCAAACAGATCAGCCGCCAGGGATTTTGGAAAAACCTGAAGAAAATCGCACTGGAAGCGGGGATTAAAAAAGAGCTGACCCCGCATACCCTCAGGCATTCCTTTGCGACCCATCTGCTTGAGAACGGGGCTGATCTTAGAGCGGTGCAGGAAATGCTCGGCCATGCGGATATATCGACGACGCAAATTTATACGCATGTGACGAAAACAAGGCTGAAGGATGTGTACAAGCAGTTTCATCCGCGCGCCTAGCCGCAGGTGGCTGCGGCTTTTTTGTTTAGGGCGACAGAAAATATTGAAGTTTCTCATTATTTCTGAATGCATTGTCAACGGGAATGAAAACGGTTTATACTTGAGTTGTCTGACCTCTTAGCGATACAATAGACGTATAGAAAAAAAGGAGGCTTTCATGAGATGCCTGCATACAAATATAATCGTGTGTTTTTAATTGTGATGGACTCAGTCGGAATCGGCGAAGCGCCGGATGCCGCTGACTTTAATGACGAAGGCGCCAATACGCTCGGGCATATTGGTGAGCATATGAATGGATTACATATGCCGAATATGGCAAAGCTCGGCCTTGGTCTCATCGGAGATATCAAAGGTGTAGAAAAAACAGAACATCCGCTTGCGTATTATGGAAAAATGCAAGAAGCGTCTAACGGTAAAGATACCATGACCGGCCATTGGGAGATCATGGGCTTGTATATTGATAAACCGTTTAAAGTATTCCCGGAAGGCTTCCCTGATGAACTGCTTCAGGAGCTGGAAAAGAAATCTGGACGCAAAATTATCGGAAACAAGCCGGCTTCCGGCACAGCGATTTTGGATGAACTTGGCCAGGAGCACATGGAGACAGGGGCTTTAATTGTATACACATCTGCTGACTCTGTTCTGCAAATTGCCGCTCACGAAGAGGTTGTGCCGCTTGAAGAGCTGTACCGCATTTGTGAAACAGCGAGAGAGCTGACGCTTGATCCGAAGTATATGGTAGGCCGTATTATCGCACGGCCGTTCGTCGGAGAGCCGGGACAATTTAAACGGACACCAAACCGTCATGACTATGCGCTTAAGCCGTTTGACCGCACTGTTATGAATGAATTGAAAGACAGCGGTTTAGATGTGATCTCAATCGGAAAAATCTCTGATATTTATGACGGAGAAGGCATTACCTCGTCACGGAGAACAGTTTCCAATATGGACGGAATGGACAAGGTGATCGATACGCTGGGAGAAGACTTTACTGGTCTGAGCTTTGCAAACCTTGTTGATTTTGACGCTTTATTCGGACATCGCCGTGACCCAGAAGGCTACGGACGCGCGCTTGAAGAATTTGATGCACGTCTTCCGGAAGTATTTGAGAAAATGAAAGAAGACGATCTGTTAATCATTACAGCTGACCACGGTAATGATCCGATTCATCACGGAACCGACCATACACGCGAGTACGTGCCGATTCTCGCTTACAGCAAAAAACATCAGAAAGCGCAAATGCTGCCGCTTGCAGATACATTTGCTGATATCGGCGCTACGATCGCTGATAATTTCCAAACGAATAAACCGAAATACGGGAAAAGCTTTTTATCTTTATTACAATAGGGGGACTGTTTCTTGAAAGACAGAATTGAACGCGCAGCCGATTTTATTAAGCAAAACCTGCCGGAATCTCCGAAGATTGGCCTTATTTTAGGCTCAGGTCTTGGTATTTTGGCGGATGAAATTGAAAATCCGGTCAAGTTGAAATATGAAGACATACCTGAATTCCCGGTATCCACTGTTGAGGGACATGCCGGCCAGCTTGTGCTTGGCACCCTTGAAGGAGTGTCCGTTATAGCAATGCAGGGCCGTTTTCACTTTTATGAAGGCTATTCAATGGAGAAAGTCACCTTCCCTGTACGCGTGATGAAAGCGCTCGGCGTGGAAGCGTTAATCGTGACAAATGCTGCAGGCGGTGTCAACACAGAATTCCGTGCGGGAGACTTAATGATTATTACTGACCATATCAACTTTATGGGAACAAACCCGCTGATCGGGCCAAATGAAGCCGATTTCGGCGCCAGATTTCCAGATATGTCTTCAGCCTATGACAAAGACCTTTCCAGCTTGGCTGAAAACATTGCGAAAGACCTTAACATTCCAATTCAAAAAGGCGTGTATACCGCTGTGACAGGACCATCTTACGAAACACCGGCAGAAGTCCGCTTCTTAAGAACAATGGGCTCTGACGCAGTCGGCATGTCTACTGTTCCGGAAGTCATTGTGGCGAATCATGCAGGAATGCGTGTCCTTGGCATCTCCTGTATCTCTAACGCGGCAGCCGGCATTCTGGATCAGCCTTTAAGTCACGATGAAGTAATGGAAGTGACGGAAAAAGTAAAAGCAGGATTCTTACAGCTTGTAAAAGCAGTCGTCGCTCAGTACGAATAAAAGTGAAGTGATAGCAAGTTCAAAAGACAGCTGTGTCTGACATGACGCAGCTGTCTTTTTTTATGCCGAATTAAGATACGAAACATTTTCCATCAGTGGCGTATAAAACCATTCCGCTTGGAAAAAATAAAAAGGATTATGAAATGGAGGGCTTTTGAGATGAAACGTCTTTTATCCACTTTGTTGATTGGTATAATGCTGCTTACATTTGCGCCGTCTGCATTTGCAAAACAAGACGGAAAAGGTTCATCGGAGCTTGCTCATGAAGCGAAGTCTGCGGTGCTGATAGAACGTGACACGGGAAAAGTGCTTTACAACAAGAACAGTAATGAGAGACTGGCGCCTGCAAGCATGACGAAAATTATGACGATGCTTTTAATTATGGAAGCTTTAGATGAAGGCAAAATCAAAATGGGTGATAAGGTCCGTACGAGCGAGCACGCGGCTTCAATGGGCGGTTCACAAATTTTTCTTGAACCCGGTGAGGAAATGACAGTCAAAGAAATGCTGAAAGGCATCGCAATCGCATCGGGGAATGACGCCTCCGTAGCGATGGCTGAATTCATTTCCGGCTCTGAAGAAGAATTTGTGAAGAAAATGAATAAAAAAGCAAAAGAGCTGGGCTTGAAAAATACATCCTTCAAAAACCCGACCGGACTGACCGAGGATGAACACTACAGCTCTGCGTATGACATGGCAATCATGGCTAAGGAACTATTGAAATACGAATCAATAACGAAGTTTACCGGCACGTATGAAGACTATTTGCGGGAAAATACAGATAAAAAGTTTTGGCTTGTTAATACGAATCGGCTGATCAAGTTTTATCCTGGCGTAGACGGCGTAAAAACAGGCTATACAGGTGAAGCGAAATATTGTCTGACAGCTTCGGCTAAAAAAGGAAACATGCGGGCCATTGCGGTTGTGTTCGGAGCGAGCACACCTAAAGATAGAAACGCGCAAGTGACAAAGATGCTTGATTTCGCTTTTAGTCAATATGAAACACATCCTTTATATAAGCGAAATGAAATCGTAGCAAAAGTAAAGGTCAAAAAAGGCAAACAAAAATTTATCGAACTCTCTACTTCTGAGCCGATTTCAATATTGACGAAAAAAGGCGAGGATATGAAAAATGTGAAAAAAGAAATCAAATTGAATGACAATGTAAGTGCTCCTGTGCAAAAAGGCCAAGAGCTTGGCACACTCGTTCTGAAAAAGGATGGAGAAGTGCTCGCTGAAAGTCCTGTTGCTGCTAAAGAAGATATGAAGAAAGCCGGGTTCTTAACATTCTTGAAGCGGACGATGGGAGACTGGACAAAATTTAAGTAATTATGCCGAATGGCCACTAGTTTTGTCACGGTGAAGGAATTTATTCCGTCGAAATCGAAACACTCATTATCCGATCATATCAAGGAGGAATGAGCATGAGCCTTGGAATTGACATGCATGTCAAAGAATCTGTGCTTTGTATTCGATTAACAGGCGAACTCGATCACCATACGGCTGAAGCCCTGAAACAAAAAGTAACTCAATCATTGGAGAAGGATGATATTCGCCATATCGTGCTGAACCTAGAGGACCTTTCCTTTATGGACAGCTCGGGGCTTGGCGTTATTTTAGGACGATACAAGCAAATTAAACAAATTGGCGGGGAAATGGTCGTTTGCGCTATATCTCCTGCGGTAAAGCGGCTGTTTGATATGTCGGGTCTGTTTAAAATTATCCGTTTTGAACAATCTGAGCAGCAGGCGCTGCTAACGCTGGGGGTGGCATCATGAAAAACGAAATGCATCTTGAATTTTCTGCCCTCAGCCAGAATGAATCGTTCGCCCGTGTCACAGTTGCTTCGTTTATTGCCCAGCTTGACCCGACAATGGATGAACTGACCGAGATCAAAACCGTCGTGTCAGAGGCCGTAACGAATGCTATTATCCATGGATATGAAGAGGACTGTGACGGAAAAGTCTACATTTCAGTGACGCTGGAAGATCATGTCGTATATATGACCATTCGTGATGAAGGCAGGGGCATTACAGATCTTGAAGAGGCCCGCCAGCCTTTATTCACGACTAAACCTGAGCTTGAGCGCTCTGGAATGGGCTTTACTATTATGGAAAATTTCATGGATGATGTCAGTATTGATTCATCACCTGAGATGGGCACAACGATTCGCTTAACAAAGCACTTATCAAAAAGCAAAGCGCTTTGTAATTAAGGAGATTTGTTATGGATGTGGAGGTTAAGAAAAACGGCAAAAACGCTCAGCTGAAGGATCATGAAGTAAAGGAATTAATCAAACAAAGCCAAAATGGCGACCAGCAGGCAAGAGACCTCCTCATAGAAAAAAACATGCGTCTTGTTTGGTCTGTCGTACAGCGGTTTTTAAACAGAGGATACGAGCCTGACGATCTCTTTCAGATCGGCTGCATCGGGCTGTTGAAATCTGTGGACAAATTTGATTTAACCTATGATGTGCGTTTTTCAACGTATGCAGTGCCAATGATTATCGGTGAAATCCAGCGCTTTATTCGTGATGATGGAACCGTGAAGGTGTCTAGGTCTTTAAAAGAGCTCGGAAACAAAATCCGGCGCGCGAAGGATGAGCTTTCAAAAACACTAGGCAGAGTGCCGACGGTGCAAGAGATCGCCGACCATTTGGAAATTGAAGCAGAAGATGTCGTACTCGCCCAAGAGGCGGTAAGGGCTCCGTCTTCGATTCACGAAACCGTTTATGAGAATGACGGAGATCCAATAACCCTGCTTGATCAAATCGCTGACAACTCAGAAGAAAAATGGTTTGAAAAGATTGCCCTGAAAGAAGCGATCAGCGATTTGGAGGAAAGGGAAAAACTAATCGTCTATCTCAGATATTATAAAGACCAGACGCAGTCCGAGGTGGCTGAGCGGCTTGGGATTTCTCAAGTTCAGGTTTCCAGGCTTGAAAAGAAAATATTAAAACAGATTAAGGTTCAAATGGATCATACGGAAAGCTAGTCTGCCATGCAGGCTAGCTTTTTTGGTGTGCAAAAGCGTGGTAATTTATGGTCTTTTCGAGCGGATGAATGAGAACAAAATCGAACCACATACTACATATATAACCACCGAAAGATGGTGATCAATGATGGAACGACGTATATTTATCCGACTTCGCCACAGGGTGCTGGCCCATCCGGGAGATATCATCACGGTTGGAGATGCCGCGCAAATTGAAGGACAGCTTCAGCTGAAAAAGAAACTGTCGGCAATGCCGCTTTATCAGGTGAGCGAAAAAGATAAAAATATTGTAATTCTGGATATCATACAAGTCCTCAAAGCCATTCATTTACAAGATCCGACACTCGATGTTCAGACGGTAGGCGGAGCAGAAACCATTGTTGAAATTCAGTATCGGAAACGGCAATTATCAACGGTACTGTTTATCGGTGTCTGGCTGCTACTGTTTATCGGATCGTGTCTTGCCATCATGAACTTTCATGAAGATGTAAGCATGAGAGATGTTCATATCGCACTATATGAAATCATAACCGGAGAGAGAAATGACTATCCATACTTGCTTCAAATCCCATACAGCATCGGTTTGGGACTGGGGATGATCGTGTTTTTTAACCACATATTTAAAAAGCGCCTTAATGAAGAGCCCAGCCCGCTGGAGGTTGAGATGTTTAACTACCAGCTTGATCTCGACCAATATGTGGCCATGCATGAGAATCGAGAAACAATAAAGGACTTGCATGATCGTTAGTGTATTGTTCATTATTTTTGTCGGGCTCGGCGGAGGCATCACGGTAGGGGCTGGCTTCGTTGCTTTTTTAACCGTAATGGGAATTATTCCGCGGCTGATGCAGCTCACCAAAACGATGAGATTTGTTCAGGCCTATGAAGCGGCTGTTATTCTTGGCGCGGTATGCGGGGGATGGGAGACGCTTCAAATGAACCATCTTTTTTTAACAAAATGGCTTGCTGTGCCGGTCGGGCTGCTGGCTGGTGTGTTTGTCGGGATGCTTGCAGCTGCACTTACAGAGGTTTTAAATGTCTTGCCGATTCTAGCAAAACGAATCGGACTCAGAAGTAAAATCATTATCCTCTTAATGGCCATCGTGATGGGGAAAATCGCAGGATCTTTATTTCACTGGCTGTATTTTATTGATCATTCATAAGGAGGTTTCAAGATGACAAACATAAAAGAAAACTACAAATCAAAAGTGAAAACCTATCAGCCTAAGCCGCCTTACGTCTGGAACTGTGTAAAAGCCTTTTTGGTAGGCGGCCTGATCTGTGCGATCGGGCAAGGTCTGCAGAATTTTTATATCCATTTTTTTAATTTTAATGAAAAAACAGCAGGTAATCCAACAGCGGCAACACTGATATTAATTTCAGCACTGCTGACCGGGTTCGGCATCTATGACAGAATCGGACAGTTTGCAGGCGCGGGTTCAGCCGTGCCGGTTACAGGTTTTGCCAACAGTATGGCAAGCGCGGCTCTTGAATATAAAAGTGAAGGGTTAGTTCTTGGAGTAGCGACAAACATGTTTAAACTTGCGGGAAATGTCATTGTTTTCGGAGTTGTGGCTGCTTACATCGTCGGAATGATTCGGTTTGCTTTTGAGAAACTGATGTCATAGGAGGAGAAGAAAATGAAATTAACAGGAAAGCAAACCTGGGTATTTGAACATCCTTTATTTGTCAACTCGGCGGGAACGGCAACCGGACCAAAGGAAAAAGACGGGCCGCTCGGCTCTTTATATGATAAAACCTATGATGAGATGCACTGTAATCAAAAAAGCTGGGAAATGGCTGAACGCCAGCTGATGGAAGATGCTATTCGTTCAGCGCTTCAAAAAAATAACCTCACAATAGGTGATATTGATCTATTGCTGGCAGGCGACTTGCTGAACCAAAACGTGACGGCCAACTATGTGGCAAGACACTTGAACATTCCGTTTCTTTGTATGTTTGGCGCCTGTTCAACATCAATGGAAACTGTGGCTGTCGCGTCTGCCTTAGTTGACGGCGGGTTTGCCAAGAGGGCGCTCGCTGCCACAAGCAGTCATAATGCCACAGCGGAAAGACAGTTTCGTTATCCGACGGAATACGGAGGCCAAAAACCGGACACTGCCACTTCTACTGTCACCGGTAGCGGAGCAGTTGTCATCAGTCAGACACCGAGTGATATCCAAATCACAAGCGCAACTGTCGGAAAGGTTTCTGACTTAGGAATTACAGATCCGTTTGATATGGGATCGGCCATGGCTCCGGCTGCAGCTGATACGATTAAGCAGCATTTTAAAGACCTGAACCGGACAGCGGATGACTATGATCTTATCCTGACAGGTGACCTTTCCGGCGTCGGATCTCCCATCGTGAAAGACATTTTAAAAGAAGACGGTTATCCGGTTGGCACAAAGCATGATGATTGCGGGCTTTTGGTTTATACACCAGATCAGCAGGTCTTTGCCGGAGGGAGCGGCTGTGCTTGTTCAGCAATTGTCACCTACTCTCACATTTTTAAGCAGCTGAGAGAAGGAAAATTAAACCGTGTATTTGTCGTGGCGACCGGGGCGCTGTTAAGCCCGACGATGATTCAGCAAAAAGAATCCATCCCAACCATCGCCCATGGGGTTGTATTTGAGCGTGCAGGAGGTGCATCTTAACATGGACTACCTTTTGGCTTTTGTATGCGGCGGTGCCATTTGTATAGTCGGCCAGCTGCTTTTGGATATTTTCAAATTGACGCCAGCCCACGTCATGACATCATTTGTTGTGATCGGCGCGATCTTAGATGGTTTCGGCATTTACGATAAATTTATTGAATTTGCCGGAGGCGGGGCCACCGTTCCGATTGTCAGCTTCGGCCACAGTCTTCTGCACGGTGCCATGCACCAGGCGCATTTACACGGATTTATCGGAATTGGAATGGGGATATTTGAGCTGACTTCTGCCGGTATCTCAGCCGCCATTCTCTTCGCCTTTCTTGTAGCTGTTATTTTCAAACCGAAAGGATAATGCTGACATGACGATAAAACGCAAGGTCATACTGGTAACAGACGGAGATGTGTATGCCTCTAAAACAATTGAATACGCCGCAAGCCAAGTGGGAGGGCGATGTATTTCACAATCAAAAGGCAACCCTTCCACCCGAAGCGGCGCGGAGCTTGTCAAGCTGATCACCTCTGCACCGTATGATCCTGTTTTTGTCATGTTTGACGACTCCGGCCTTCAAGGAGAGGGTCCGGGAGAATCCGCTCTGATCTATGTTGCCACCCATCCGTCAATTGAAGTGCTCGGAGTGATTGCGGTCGCGTCAAAAACCCATCAGGCTGAATGGACCAGGGTTGACGTAAGCATTGACCGCAATGGAGAAATAACTGAATACGGCGTGGATAAAGTCGGAGAGAGGGAATTTGATGAACACAGAATGAGCGGAGATACAGTCTATTGCCTTGATAAACTTGATCTCCCGCTTATTGTCGGTATCGGGGATATCGGCAAAATGGGCAGAAAAGACGATATCTCAATAGGGTCGCCAATCACCATGAAAGCGGTCGAGTTTATTTTAGAAAGGAGCGGGTATCATGCCGGATCACAAGGAAGAGAAAATTCGGGTTTATCGAGATCCAGCCAAAAATGAAGCGTATTTTAAAAATCGGGTCGGAATGGGAACCAGCTATGATGTGGGGGTTCGCAAGCTTAATATCTTAGATAAGGAAATACATCTTTACTATCTGAATGGATTATCCGACACCGCTTATATCATTCATTTAATGAGAGAACTTGTTTTCATTAACAATCGGGATGAAGATCCAGATCAACTGGTTAATATTGTCGAAAACAGGCTTCTTAATGCCCAGGTTGAAAAAGTAAAAACGCTGGATGAAACAACTGACCAAGTGCTGTCCGGATTAGTTGCAGTCATTGTTGAAGGCGCAGGCTTCGCATTTATTATTGATGTCAGAAGCTATCCGGGCAGAAATCCGGAGGAACCTGATACAGAGAAGGTGGTAAGGGGAGCCAGAGACGGATTTGTTGAAAATATCGTCGTCAATACGGCTCTTCTCAGAAGGCGGATCAGGGACGAACGTCTTCGCATCAAGATGACAAAGGTCGGCGAGCGATCAAAAACGGATCTTAGCATCTGTTATATTGAAGATATTGCAGATCCAGATCTAGTTGACATCGTGGAAAAAGAAATTGCTGCCATCGATGTGGACGGGTTAACAATGGCTGACAAAACAGTAGAAGAATTTATCATTAAACAAAGCTACAATCCGTATCCGCTCGTCCGCTATACAGAAAGGCCGGATGTAGCGGCTAATCATGTACTTGAAGGCCATGTCATTATTATGGTTGATACATCACCGAGTGTGATTATCACCCCGACAACTTTGTTCCACCATGTTCAGCATGCTGAAGAATACAGGCAGGCGCCTGCAGTCGGCACCTTTTTAAGATGGGTAAGATTCTTCGGTATCATTGCATCCACTATATTTCTTCCGATCTGGTTTCTCTTTGTCCTGCAGCCGGACCTGCTTCCTGAAAATATGGATTTTATTGGTTTGAATAAGAATACACATATCCCGATCATTCTGCAAATATTCTTAGCTGATTTAGGGATCGAGTTTCTCAGAATGGCTGCCATTCATACCCCGACAGCTTTATCCACGGCGATGGGTATCATTGCCGCTGTGCTGATCGGACAAATTGCCATAGAGGTTGGCCTGTTTTCTCCAGAGGTTATTCTTTACGTTTCACTTGCAGCGATTGGAACCTTTGCCACACCTAGTTATGAATTAAGTTTGGCAAACAAAATGGGCCGTCTCACTCTCATGATACTCGTTGCTTTATTTCATGTAAAAGGGCTCGTTATCGGATTTACAGTGTTAATTATTGCCATGGCCAGCATCAAATCTCTTCAGACACCGTATTTGTGGCCGCTGATTCCCTTTAACGGCAAGGCGCTGTGGCAGGTGCTGATCCGTACAGCAAAACCTGGTGCAAAAGTAAGACCAAGTATCGTTCACCCAAGAAATCGCTTAAGACAGCCTACCAATTCATAATCGCATTGAAACTGCCTGAAGAGTATGATAATGTATGTCTTAATTATGAAGGGACAGTCCATAAAACTGTCCTTTTCACCCATAAGCGGAGAAAGAGGGAATGACATTGTTCTTACATGGCACAAGCAGACAAAATCAACATGGGCATTTAGAAATCGGAGGTGTGGACGCTCTTTATTTAGCTGAAAAATATGGCACACCTCTTTACGTATATGATGTGGCTTTAATACGTGAGCGTGCTAAAAGCTTTAAGCAGGCATTTATTACTGCAGGGCTGAAAGCACAGGTGGCATATGCGAGCAAAGCGTTCTCATCAGTTGCAATGATTCAGCTCGCTGAGGAAGAGGGACTTTCTTTAGATGTCGTGTCCGGGGGAGAGCTTTATACAGCTGTTGCTGCAGGCTTTCCGGCAGAACGCATTCACTTTCATGGGAATAACAAGGGCAGAGAAGAACTGCGGATGGCACTTGAGCATCGCATCGGCTGCATTGTGGTGGATAATTTCTATGAGATTTCGCTTTTGGAAGACCTATGTGAAGAAACGGGACACTCAATTGATGTTCTTCTTCGGATCACGCCCGGAGTAGAAGCGCATACGCATGACTACATTACAACTGGTCAGGAAGATTCAAAGTTCGGTTTCGACCTTCATAACGGACAAACTGAACGGGCGATTGAGCAAATATTACACTCACAACATATTCAGCTGCTCGGTGTCCATTGCCATATCGGTTCGCAAATTTTTGATACGGCCGGGTTTGTGTTAGCCGCAGAAAAAATATTCAAAAAACTGGACGAGTGGAGAGAATCATATTCGTTTGTATCCAAGGTGTTGAATCTTGGAGGAGGTTTTGGCATCCGTTATACGGAAGACGATGAACCGCTTCATGCAACTGAATACGTTGAAAAAATTATCGAAGCTGTGAAGGAAAATGCAGCCCGTTACGGTTTTAACATTCCGGAAATTTGGATCGAACCGGGACGTTCTCTTGTGGGAGACGCGGGTACAACCCTTTATACGGTTGGCTCTCAAAAAGAAGTGCCGGGCGTCCGCCAGTATGTGGCTGTAGACGGAGGCATGAACGACAATATTCGTCCTGCCCTTTATCAGGCTAAGTATGAAGCTGCGACAGCCAACCGTATCGGAGAAGCGCATGACAAAACGGTTTCAATTGCCGGAAAGTGCTGTGAAAGCGGCGATATGCTGATTTGGGATATTGACCTGCCGGAAGTAAAAGAAGGCGATCTTCTTGCCGTCTTTTGTACAGGCGCTTACGGGTACAGCATGGCCAACAATTACAATCGAATTCCGAGACCTGCCGTTGTATTTGTAGAAGATGGAGAGGATCACTTAGTCGTGAAGCGAGAAACATACGAGGATATTGTGAAACTTGACCTGCCCTTTAAAACGAGTGTAAAGCAATAAAAAGGCGCCGATTTCTGAAGTGACCCCCTAAAGT